>JBIQML010000019.1:0-19304 GCA_044463405.1 Nakamurella lactea
CGCCGGACCTTGGCATCGATACGCGCCGGGTCGAACGCCTTGCCGTTGACGGTCCACAGGGTGCGGCCGCCCAGTTCGGCGTCGCCGCGTTCGAAGACGAATGTCCGGTGTGCCACGGCGGACCCGGGGTCGAGGCGCTCGATCCTCGATAGCCGGCGCGGGATCCGGCTGGAATCGGCGGCACGGTGCGCCACACGGAATTGCATGACCAGCGCGGTATTCCCGTCACCGTACTGGTTCCTCATCGTGATTCGTTGCCCGACGGGGTATCCGGAGAAGTCGATCACCACGTCGAAGCGCTCGCCCTGCGCGATGTCGATGGTGTCCAGCGGAACCGGATACGCCAGCAGGCCCTGCCCGGTCGCGATCTGCACGAACGACGCCATCGTCGGCTCCGGGTCCAGGGCGAGGCGGTAGCGACGTGCGTTGGAGGCGTTCAGGATCCGGAACCGGTAGCGGGCGGCCGCCACGTCCAGCGCCGGCCAGGCGGTGCCGTTGACCAGGATGCAGTCGCCGAGCACGCCGCTCATGTACTCGTCGGTGACGCCGGGAGTGGTCCTCAGCGAGCGGTCGACGGACGGGTAGGGCATGGTCCCGTCGGGCGCGAACGAGCGGTCGGTGATCATCAGCGGGATGTCCCGATCGCCGCCCGGAAGCGGCAGCGCGTCCTGCTCGTCGTCGGTGACCAGGAAGAAGCCGGCCAGCCCCCGCCAGACGGCCGGTCCGGTGAAGTTCATCCGGTGGTCGTGGTACCACAGCGTGGCGGCGCGCTGCTGCAGTGGATAGGTGTAGTCGAAGGTTCCCTCGTGGACCCGGCCCGGGTGGTTCAGATCCGAACGCTTCCACCCGCCCTTGGTGGGCAGCACGTAGTCGGTGGGGTATCCATCGCTCTCCGGGGGGGTGCGTCCGCCGTGCAGGTGAACCACCGTGGGGACCGGCAGGTTGTTGCGGTGACGGATCACCACCTGACGCCCCGACCTGGCCCGGATGGTCGGCCCCGGGAAGGTGCCGTTGTAGCCCCACAGGGCGGTGCGCCGCCCTGGCACGATCTGGGAGTGCCCGACCCGCTGGGTGATCTGGTAGTAGTCGCCGGATTCGTCGCTGCGGCTGGGCTGCAGCACCGGCGGGATCGTCAGGCTGGTGCGGAACGGGGTGGGTAGAGCGGTCGTACTCGGAAGGACCGTCCCGGCGCTGGACTGGGTTTCGTTGACCGGCCAGCCGCACCCGGCCGGTACCAGCAGGACGCCGGCTCCGAGCACGCCGGCGCGCAGCAGGGCGCGCCGGGAGAGGCCGCCGTGGGGGGACTCAGGCGGGCTCATCGCAGCCGTCTCCGGGCCGTCGTCAACACCTCTCGCCCCCGACCTCTGTGCCTCGACGCCGTCAGTCTGTCGCCCCCGTCGAGGCTACCGGCGGGACCCGCCGCCGGATCGACCGGCCGTGGGACCCGGAAAGCGAGAAATCGTGCCGGCCCGCCCGGTAGCATGGTTCCACGTGATTACCGCAACCGGTCTGGAGCTGCGGGCCGGGACGCGGATCCTGCTGGCCGACACCACGCTGCGCGTGCAGCCCGGCGAACGCATCGGCCTGGTCGGCCGCAACGGCGCCGGCAAGACCACCACCATGCGCGTGCTGGCCGGAGAGGGCCTGCCGTACGCGGGCACCGTCACCCGCAGCGGGGAGATCGGCTACCTGCCCCAGGACCCGCGCGAGGGCGATCTGACCGTCACCGCGAAGGATCGTGTGCTGTCCGCGCGCGGCCTGGACGTCCTGGTCGCGGACCTGGAGAAGGTGCACATCCAGATGGCGGAGCTGGCCGAGGGGCCGGACCGCGACGCGGCGGTGGCCCGCTACGGCCGCATCGAGGAGCGGTTCTCCGCGCTGGGTGGGTACGCGGCCGAGGCCGAGGCCGCCAAGATCTGCCACAACCTGGGGCTACCCGACCGGGTGCTGGGCCAGCAGATGCACACCCTGTCGGGCGGGCAGCGTCGCCGGGTCGAGCTGGCCCGCATCCTGTTCGCCGCCGCGGACGACAACTCCTCCGGCCACATCCAGCTCCTGCTGGACGAGCCGACCAACCACCTGGACGCGGACTCCATCGTCTGGCTGCGCGACTTCCTCAAGACCTTCTCAGGCGGGCTGGTGATCATCAGCCACGACGTCGACCTGCTGGCCGCGGTGGTCAACAAGGTGTGGTTCCTGGACGCGGTGCGGGGCGAGCTGGACAGCTACAACATGACCTGGCAGCGCTACCTGGACGCCCGCGCCGCCGACGAGCAGCGCCGCCGCCGGGAGCGGGCCAACGCCGAGAAGAAGGCCTCCGCGCTCAAGGCGCAGGCCGCCAAGCTGGGCGCGAAGGCCACCAAGGCCGCCGCCGCCCACCAGATGGTGCGCCGCGCCGAGCGGATGCTCGGCTCGCTGGACGAGGTGCGGGTCGCCGACAAGGTCGCCAAGATCCGCTTCCCGGCGCCGGCCCCGTGCGGCCGGACCCCGCTGACCGCGTCCAACCTGTCCAAGAACTACGGCTCGCTGGAGGTGTTCACCGGCGTCGACCTGGCCATCGACCGGGGCAGCCGGGTGGTGGTCCTGGGGCTCAACGGCGCGGGCAAGACCACCCTGCTCAAGCTGCTGGCCGGCATCGAAGCTCCCGACACCGGCAGCGTCGAGCCCGGACACGGCCTGCACCTGGGCTACTACGCCCAGGAGCACGACACCATCGACACGCAGGCCACCGTCTGGGAGAACACCCGGCACGCCGCCCCGGACACCGGCGCCCAGGAGCTGCGCAACCTGCTGGGCGCGTTCCTGTTCACCGGGGAGCAGTTGGACCAGCCGGCCGGCACGCTGTCCGGCGGGGAGAAGACCAGGCTGGCGCTGGCCGGGCTGGTGTCCTCGGCGGCGAACGTGCTGCTGTTGGACGAGCCCACCAACAACCTGGACCCGGCCAGTCGGGAGCAGGTGCTGGACGCGCTGCGCCGCTACACCGGCGCCGTCGTGCTGGTGACCCACGATCCTGGGGCGGTGTCGGCCCTGGAGCCCGAGCGGGTCATCCTGCTGCCGGACGGCACCGAGGACCACTGGTCCGCGGACTACCTCGACCTGGTGGAACTCGCCTGAGCCGGACCCCGCCGGCGCCCGTCAACTCGGCAGGCGCTGCGGGACTCGGGCACGTCGGCGGCATCGCTGACGTTCCGGCCGCGGTCGACAAGCGGTGAGGTTTGCCCGAATGTGCGCCAGCGGTGGCGGCGCAGCGGGATCGGGTCGATCATGGGGGTGCCGATGTGAGCACGACACGGCAGCGCCGCGGGCCGAACGGCAATCGCCCCGGCCCGACGGCGGCGTCGTGTCGCACGCCCTGAACGTTGGGCGTGATCACGAGCCCTCGATGGGAAGGTGGGAAACGTGGCGTCACAGGCAACGACCCTGGCCAAGGGGTCTCGCATCACCGGGTCCGCGCGAACCAAGCTCGCGGCCGACCTGAAGAAGAAGTACGAGAAGGGCCAGAGCATCAGGGCGCTGGCGGAGTCCACCGGGCGGTCCTACGGTTTCGTGCACCGCCTGCTGGTGGACTCCGGGGTCTCGCTGCGCGGCCGCGGCGGGGCCACCCGCAGCAAGAAGAGGTGACGGAGCCGGGGGCCCGTGCGGCCTTCGACGACGATCTTCTCACTCGCGGCCGGCTGTCCGTCGTAGTCGACGGCGGCGTGCTGACCATCACGCTGAACGCGCCGCAGGTCCGCAACGCCCAGCTGCCGGAGACGTGGAAGGCGTTGGCCCACATCGGGTCCCGCATCGCGGATGGCTCGCTAACGGCCGGTGACGATGGTGTCCGGGTGGTCCTGGTCCGGGGGGCGGGTCCGTCGTTCTCGGCGGGGCTGGATCGCTCGGCGTTGGCCGGGAGCCCGGACTCGCTGCTGATGACCCTGGCCCGCCAGCCGCCCGCGGTGTCGGACGAGACGATCGCCGCATTCCAGGCCGGTCTGGCCTGGTTGTCCGACCCGTCGTTCGTCTCCATCGCCGCGGTGCAGGGCCACGCCATCGGCGCCGGCTTCCAGCTCGCGCTGGCCTGCGACCTGATCGTGGCCGCCGACGATGCGCAGTTCGCCATGGCGGAGGTGACCCTCGGGCTCGTCCCCGACCTGGGCGGCACCGGCCGGCTGGTGCGATCCGTGGGAACCGCGCGGGCGCTGGAGATGTGCGCCACCGGGCGCCGGGTGAGCGCGTCCGAGGCGATGCGCATCGGCCTGGCGCTGACGGTCGTGCCGGTTCACGAACTGGACGCCACGGTCGCCGACCTGTCGGCGGCCTTGATGGCCTCCGACCCGGAGGCCGTCCGCGGCGTGACCCGGCTGATCACCGGATGCGGCGGCCGCACGTCGGATCAGCAGTTGGCGGCGGAGCGCTTCGAGCAGCTGGCACGGCTGCGGGCGCTGGCAACGGCACGGGGCGGCAGCGAGGCGTGACGGGAACACCAGGGGCCGCGCTACCCACGGCTTGTGAGTCTGAGGTGGCGGGATGGCGCCAGGTCAGACTCACGAGCGCCGGGGACCGGGTTCCCGAACGGCGTCAGCACGCCGATGAGCGGGCCGCCGTGCTCGCCACTACCGCAGCAGGGTCCCCAGTGACGGGTGATCCGCCAGCACCCCGTCCAGCAGGTGCCGTGCGATCCGGGGTGATCCCACCAGCGGGTGGATCGTGAAGGCCCGCAGCGCGCGCTCGGCCGAGTGCTGCGTCACCGCCTCGATGACCGCCCGCTCGGCCGCCCGCACCGCGGCGACCAGTCCCAGCTGGTGCAGGTCAAGCGGTGAGGCCGGCAGCGGATGGGCACCGGATCCGTCCACCGTGCACGGCACCTCGACCACCATGTCGGCGGGCAGTTGCGGCAGGGTGGATCCGTTGGCGACGTTGACGATCAGCCGCGCCGGGGTGCCGCCGGCCAGCGCCGCCATCAGGTCCAGCGCCACCTCCTGGTAGCCGCCGCCGGACAGGTCGGCCTCGTCGCGCCGCTCGTCGGCGTCGCGGGTCTCGGCCAGGTAGGTCTCCTCCCGGTTCCGGCGGGCACGTTCCCACAGGTCGGCGGCCGCCCCCGGATCCGCCGTGGCTGCGCTGTAGAAGGCGCCCTGGTCGGCCGCAAGCTGCTCACCCCGGGTGACGCCGCCGGCCAGCGACGCCGCCAGGTCCCGGTGGCCGTAGTAGAAGGCGAGGTACTCGTTGGGCAGCGAGCCCAGCGCGCGCAGCAGCGGGCCGCCGAACAGTCGACCCTCCTCGAACGAGGCCAGCGCGGCTTCGTCGCGCAGCAGCCCGGGCAGCAGGTCGACGGCGGTCCCGGAATGTTCGTCACCGCCGCCGGCAGCCCCCGTGTCGACGGTGTGTCGCCGGTTCCCATCACCGCCGACCGGGCTGCTCCACGCGCCGGGCCGCACCGCTCGCAGCCAGCCCAGGTGGTTGATACCCGCATAGTCGCAACGAACCTCGTCCGGGGACACCTCAAGCGCCCGGCAGGCGCGCCGGATCAGTCCGACCGGGGAGTCGCAGATCCCGATCACCCGATCGCCCAGCACGGTGCGCATGGCCTCGGTGATCATTCCGGCCGGGTTGGTGAAGTTGATGGTCCACGCCGACGGGGCGAGATCGGCGATGCGGCCGGCGATATCCAGCGCCACCGGCACCGTGCGCAGCCCGTAGGCCAGACCACCCGCGCCGACCGTCTCCTGCCCGAGCACCCCCAGCGCCAGCGCCCGGCGCTCGTCGGCGGCGCGGCCGGCGGCCCCGCCGACCCGGATGGCCGAGAACACCACGTCCGCGCCCCGCAGCGCGCCGTCCAGATCCGTCGTCACCGTCGTCGCCGGTCCCGGCATGGTGTCCAGAACGGCCCGCATCACCGCCAGCCGCGCGGCGTCGCTGTCGTGCAGCACCACCCGGTCGATGCCGAGTTCCGGGCGGTCGGCGAGCGCCCGGTAGACCAGGGGTACCCGGAACCCGCCACCGCCGAGAATCACCAGAAGCACGCCCACCACGCTAGTTGGTGGCAGGCTAGGCGCATGGCCGTGCCCACCACCGCAGTCGCCTCGTTGCCCGAAGCCCAGCCCGTGGAACCCGCGTTGGACGTGATCATGCAGGGCACGGTGTTCCTGGACATCGTGCTCACCGGCCTGCCCAGCCTGCCGGTCGGAGGCACCGAGATCTATGCCGACGGCATGGGTTCCGCCCCGGGCGGGGTGGCGAACATGGCGGTGGCGGCGAGCCGGTTGGGGCTGCGCACGGGGCTGGCGGCGGCCTTCGGCGACGACCTGTACGGCGACTTCCTGTACCGGACGCTGGCCGAGCAGGAGGGCATCGACCTGTCGCTGTCCCGGCGCTTCGAGAACTGGCACTCGCCGGTCACGGTGTCGCTCGCGGTGAACAGGGACCGCGCGATGGTCACGCACGCGCACCCGGCGCCGATCCCGGAGGGGGAGTGGGTGAGCGAACCGCCCCGGGCCGCCGCGGCCGTGGTGCACCTGGGCGGCGACCCGGTGCCGTGGGTGGACGCCGCCCGCCGGTCCGGCACCCTGCTGTTCGGCGACGTGGGTTGGGACGCCAGCGAGCAGTGGACCCCCGAGTCGCTGCGCGGCCTGAACGACCTGCACGCCTTCCTGCCGAACTGCGCCGAGGCGATGGCCTACACCCGCACCGACGAGCCGCGGGAGGCGCTGATGGCGCTCGCCGACGACGTTCCGGTGGTGGTGATCACTTGCGGCGGGCAGGGTTCCATCGGGCTGGACTCGGCCAGCGGCGAGGAGGAGTGGGTGCCGTCGCTGCCGGTGCATGCCGTGGACCCGACCGGCGCCGGTGACGTGTTCGCCGCCGCGTTCATCGTCGGCACGCTGCGCGGCTGGCCGCTGCGGCACCGGATGAGCTTCGCCAACCTGTGCGCGGGGCTGTCCGTGCAGCAGGTCGGCGGGTCGTTGTCGGCCCCCGGATGGGGCGACCTGGCCGACTGGCTGGCCTCGGTGCGGTCCAAGGCCGCCGCCGGCTCCCGGCCAGCGGCGGTGCTGGAGCACAGCTACGGCTTCCTGACCGAATTGCTGCCCAGCGGACCGACCCGGGAGGTGCGCCGGACCACGGCGACGATCGCACGGTTCTCCGACGCGTGATCGGCCGGGCGGGGGCGGTGCTGTTGCCGACGGGATCACGCGCAGGTTGCGATCCGGGTCGCGACCGGGTCCACCGGACCGCCCCGGCTATACAATCGCCTCACCGGCGGGATGATCTTGCGGAGGCGGACCCAGGTGACGGCAGGCGGGCTGGTGCAGCACCGGGGGATTCCCGCTGCGATCACGATTCCGCGCAACCGGGTGACGCCGTCTCCGACCCTGCCCAGTTGGCCCGCGCATCCCGGGGCGATGTCCGGGCCGGTCCCGTCCGACGACGGGCGGATCGCGCCGCCCTCCGGCTAGCGCTCGGCGGGCGGGCGGGTAACCTCGTCCGGCTGCTGCGATGTCGGTGGGGCGCGGCGCGCCCGGCAGCGTTGTGAAGCGGACCATGATGTGAGCCCTGATGTGACAAGTTCGGACGGCAGGAGCGGACAGTGAGCATGATCAATCGAGGTGTCATCCGGCGCGGCCGGAGGACGGCACTCAGCATTCTCGGGATATCTTTGGCGGCGGTCGTGGTGGCCGCCTGCGGATCCTCCGGTTCGGGCGGCTCGGCGTCCGGATCGACACCGTCCGGGTCGGCGAACTCGGCGAGTTCGGCGTCGTCGGCGTCGGCATCCGGGTCGGCCTCGTCTGGTTCGGCGTCCGGGTCGGCCTCGTCGGGCTCCGCCTCGTCGGCCAGCGCCCCGTCGGGCAAGAAGATCAACATCACCTACTGGTCCTCGTCCAAGCAGGATGAGATCGACTACCTGGACTCGCACTTCAACGCCTCGCACCCGGGAATCACCGTCAAGGGCCAGTACATCGCCAGCGCGGACAACACCACCGCGAAGGTCGTCTCCGCCCTGAAGTCCGGTACCGAGCCCAACATCCTGCTCGGGCAGGACCCCTCCAACCTGCCCTTCTACGCGCAGAGCGGGAAGGTCGTCGACCTGAGCCAGGCGCTCAAGGAGGAGACGGACGCGCTCTACCCCGGCATCCGGAAGGGCTTGTTCTACAACGGCAAGCAGCTCGGATTCGCCCTCGGCGGGGTCGGCAACTACCTGTTGTTCTACAACAAGGACGACTTCGCCAAGGCCGGGATCTCCGGTCCGCCGAAGACCTGGGACGAACTCGTCACCGACGCGAAGACCCTGACCGAGAAGCTGTCGACGCCGAGCAAGCCGCACTACGGGTTCTACGTCCCGCTGGGCTCCGCCGAGTGGATCAGCTACGCCTGGGAGTCGTTGCTGTGGGCCAACGGTGGCTCCCTGCTGAACGACGACGGCACCAAGGTCGCCTTCAACAGCCCGGCCGGTGTGAAGGCGTTGACCACCTGGTACGACATGATCCAGAAGGACAAGTCGGCACCGTCCACCAGCTATGCGCAGGCCGGCAGCTACGACGGCGCGCCGGCGTTCGCCAGCAACGCCGTCTCGATGATCATCGAGGGCCAGTGGGCGCTGAGCGAGTTCAAGGACATCAACTACGGCGTCGCGCTGATGCCGGCGGGCACCTCCGGAAAGTCGGCCGCCGGTATCGGCATCGGGGTGGCGACGGTGTTCAACAAGGGCGGCGACGACACGGTCAAGGCGGCCGAGACGTTCGTCAAGTGGCTCGGCCAGCCCGAGCAGGGCGCCTACCTGACGGCGCAGTCGGGCGGGCTTCCCAGCGCGCCGAACCAGTTGGACCAGCCGCTGCTGAAGAAGCAGATCGCCAGCCAGCCGACCTACAAGACGTTCGCCGAACAGCTCAAGTACGGCCAGCTGCGGCCCACCATCCCGGCCTGGACGGCGGTCTCGACGGCCCTGTACGACAACATCAACAAGGCCCTCACCGGCAAGATGACGCCGCAGCAGGCGCTGGACGCGGCAGCGACGGCGGGCAACGCGGCGATCGCCAACAGCGGGTCATGACCCGAGGGTGAGCGCCCCGACCGGTGTGGCGGGCGGGCTCGGCCATCGCTGGGCCCGCCCGCGCAGTTCCATCGCCCCGCCGCCGCGTCACCGGCAGCCGTTGCGGGTCAGGGTCCGCACCTGGACCACCGCCTACACCTTCATCCTGCCCACGTTCGGGCTGACCGTGCTGTTCTCGGTCGTCCCGCTGGTGATGGTGATCCGGCGCAGCCTGTACAAGGGCAACTTCTTCGGCACCAACCTGACGTTCGCCGGGCTGGAGAACTACCGGTCCATGCTGGCCACCGGCGGCGGGCACGCGCTGCTGGTGACGCTGGAGTACACCGTCGGCTTCGTGGTGGTGTGCATGCTGGCCGGCATCGGGGTCGCGCTGCTGCTGGACATGCCCCTGCCCGGGGTGTCCGCGATCCGGGCGCTGTTCATCATTCCGCTGGTGGTGCCGTCCGTGGCGACGGCCTTCATCTGGTTCACGCTGTTCCAGCCGCAGACCGGGCTGTTCAACAGGCTGCTGCTGGACGTCGGTCTGCCGCAGGTGACGCTGGACGACCCGACGGTGGCCATGGTGGCCGTCATCTCCTTCGGCGCCTGGCAGTTCTTCGGCGAGGTGGTGATCCTGTACCTGGCGGCGCTCAAATCACTGCCGCGGGACGTGATCGAGGCGGCGGTGGTGGACGGCGCCGGTGCCTGGCAGCGGCTGCGCTACATCCGGTTTCCATTGTTGCGTCCGCAGACCGCGCTGATCACGGTGATCTCCACGCTGACCGGGCTGCAGACGTTCACCCAGATCTACGTGCTGACCAACGGTGGCCCGGACGGGGCGACCCAGACGGCGCTGTACTACGTCTACCAGCAGGCGTTCAACCTGGGTGCGAGCGGATCGATCGGCAAGGCGGACGCCATGGCCGTGGTGCTGTTCGTCATCTCGATCGGGGTGACGCTGGGGCAGTTGGCCATCGTCGGCCGTGCGGCGCGGGCGGCCGGCTGATGCGCATCTCCCTGCCGGTTCGGGTGATCGCCTACCTGATGCTCGCGGTGGCGGCGTTCTGCGTGCTGTTCCCCCTGGTCTGGATGCTGTTCTCGGCGGTGAAGACCCAGGCGGACATCATCAACCCGGACGCGCCGCTGATCCCGACCGACTGGCACTGGGAGAACATCCCGGCGGCCTGGAACGCGGCGCCGTTCGGACGGTTCTTCGTCAACACCGCGATCTTCGCGGTCGCCACCACGGTCGGCCAGGTGATCACGGCGATGTTCGCCGGCTACGCGTTCGCCATGTTCTCCTTCCCGGGCAGGCGGATCCTGTTCGTCGGGGTGCTGTGCGGCCTGATGATCCCGTTCACCGTGGTGATCGTGCCGGTGGTGGAACTGCTGGCCGATTTCGGCTGGATCGACACCTACCAGGGCCTGATCGTGCCCAACATCGCCTCGGCACTCGGCTGCTTCTTCTACCGGCAGTTCTTCCTGTCGGCGCCGGCCGACCTGGCCGAGTCCGCCCGGATCGACGGCGCGTCGGAGTGGCGGATCTTCTGGAACATCTACCGGCCGCTGGCCCAGCCCATGACGGCGGCGCTGACCACCATCGTGTTCCTGCAGAACTGGAACAACTTCCTGTTCCCGCTGGTGGTCACCACCAAGGAGAGCCTGATGATGATCTCCCAGGGGCTGACCATATTCTCCGGACAGCTCACCGGGACGGCGTACAACCTGCTGATGGCCGGGTCGCTGATCGCGGTGATCCCGGTGCTGATCGTGGCGCTGATCGCCCAGCGCCGGGTCGTCGAGGGCCTGATGATCGGCGCCACCCGCTGACGCCGGAGGCCGACGTCGCCCGCTGCCGGGTCGCGCTCCGCATGGATCAACTTCGCCAGCATGCATGAAGGTCGCGGAAATGTGAACGGCGTGACTGGTGGGGACAACTTCATGCATGCCTGGACAGTTGATCCATGCAGGGCGGGCGGCCCAGGCAGGCGGGGTGGACCAGAGCAGGCAGGGGGGACTAGGCGGGCAGGGTGGACCAGGCAGGGCGGTGACGGGGATCCGGGCTCGGCTCAGGGCCGGCGCCGGACCGAGGACTCCACCAGGTCCAGCACGCCGGTCAGGTCCTCGGTGGGCAGCCCGGCCGCCAGGTGCGCCACCAGCCCCTCCCGGACCAGCTCGAGATACGTGACGAGCACGTCGATGTCGACATCGTCCCGCAGCACCCCGGCATCCCGCTGGCGCCGCAGCCGGGCCCGGGTAGCCTCGGTGATCGCCCGGGCGCGCTGTGCCCAGGTGGCCCGGAACTCCGGGTCGGTGCGCACCCGGCGGGAGATCTCCAGCGACGTGCCCAGCCAGCCCGCGTCCGGGGCGGCGACCATGTCCCGCATCGCCTGCACCAGGCCCTCCCGGGACGCCACGTCGGCCATCGCCTCGGCGTCCTCGGCGGCCAGCGCGAAGAACACCGCGTCCTTGTCCGGGAAGTGGTGGAAGATCGCGCCGCGGCTCAGCCCGATCTCCTCCTCCAGCACCCGGACGGTGGCGCCCTCGTACCCGTGCCGGGCGAATGCCGCCCGCGCGCCGTCCAGGATCTGCCGGCGGCGGGCGGCCAGCACCTCGGGGCGGACCCGGGGCATCGGCTCAGGCCCGACCCGCCGTGCCCCGCAACAGGTTGCGCAGCACGTACTGCATGATCCCGCCGTTGCGGTAGTAGTCGGCCTCGCCGGGGGTGTCGATGCGCACCGTGGCCTCGAACGTGCCGGCCTCGCGGTTCGGCTTGGTCGGCGTGACGTGCACCGTCACCGTCTTGGGGATCGTTCCGTCGTTCAGCGCGGCGATGCCGGTGATGTCGATCCGCTCGGTGCCGTCCAGCCCCATGTCCTCGGCGGACTTGCCCGCCGGGAACTGCAGCGGGATCACGCCCATGCCGATCAGGTTGGACCGGTGGATGCGCTCGTAGGACTGCGCGATCACCGCCCGCACGCCGAGCAGCACGGTGCCCTTGGCCGCCCAGTCCCGGGACGACCCGGAGCCGTACTCGGCACCGGCCAGGATCACCAGCGGTACGCCGGCCTCCTGATACGCCTGGGAGGCCTCGAAGATGGTGGTCTGCGGCGCCTCGTCCGGTGCGTTCTCCGGCCCGGCCAGGAAGTTCCGGGTGAAGCCGCCCTCCACGCCGGGCACCAGCTGGTTGCGCAGCCGGATGTTGGCGAACGTGCCGCGGATCATCACCTCGTGATTGCCGCGGCGGGATCCGTAGGAGTTGAAGTCACGCCGCTGCACGCCGTGCTCGGCCAGGTAGCGGCCGGCGGGGGAGTCGGCCTTGATCGCACCGGCCGGCGAGATGTGGTCGGTGGTGACGGAGTCGCCCAGCTTGGCCAGCACCCGGGCACCGGTGATGTCCGTGACCGGCTCCGGGTCGGCCGTCATGCCGTCGAAGTACGGCGGCCGGCGCACGTAGGTGGACTCGTCCTCCCAGTCGAACAGCTTGCCGGTCGGGGTGGGCAGCGTCCGCCAGCGCTCGTCCCCGGCGAACACGTCGGAATAGTCGCGGGCGAACATCTCCTGGTTGATGGCCCGCGCCATCACCTCGCCGATCTCCGCCTCGCTGGGCCAGATGTCGGCCAGGTACACGGGTGTGCCGTCCGTGCCGGTGCCCAGCGGCTCGGTGGTCAGGTCGATGTCCATCGACCCGGCCAACGCGTAGGCGACCACCAGCGGGGGAGAGGCCAGGTAGTTCATCTTGATGTCCGGGTTGATCCGTCCCTCGAAGTTCCGGTTGCCGGACAGCACGGATACCACGGCGAGGTCGGACTCGTTGACGGCGGCCGACACCGGCTCCGGCAGCGGGCCCGAGTTGCCGATGCAGGTGGTGCAGCCGAAGCCGACCAGGTTGAAGCCGAGCTTCTCCAGGTAGGGCAGCACGCCGGCCCGCTCGTAGTAGTCCATCACCACCTTGCTGCCCGGCGCCAGCGTCGTCTTGACCCACGGCTGGGACGACAGTCCGCGCTCCACCGCCTTTTTCGCCAGCAGTGCGGCGCCCAGCATCACCTCCGGGTTGGACGTGTTGGTGCAGCTGGTGATGGCGGCGATCACCACGTGCCCGTGGTCGACCTGGAAGTCCTGGCCGTCCATCGACACGGCGGTGGGCTTGCTGACCCGCGTCGCCGGTGCGCCACCCTCGACGAAGTCCGGTGTGTCGGCAGCGCCGACAATGGCCCGCAGGGCGGTGCGGAACGCGGGCACCGCGCCGGACAGCTCCACCCTGTCCTGCGGCCGCTTCGGCCCGGCGATGGACGGCACCACGGTCGCCAGGTCCAGCTCCAGGTACTCGGAGTAGCGGGCCTCGCCGGCCGGGTCGTGCCACAGCCCCTGTGCCCTGGCGTAGGCCTCCACGAGTTCGAGCTGCTCGGCGGGCCGGCCGGTGAGCCGCAGGTAGCGGATGGTCTCGTCGTCGATCGGGAAGATCGCCGCGGTGGAGCCGAACTCCGGGCTCATGTTGCCGATGGTGGCCCGGTTGGCCAGCGGTACCGCGGCCACGCCCGCGCCGTAGAACTCGACGAACTTGCCGACCACGCCGTGCTGGCGCAGCAGGTCGGTGATGGTCAGCACCAGGTCGGTGGCGGTGGTGCCGGCGGGCAGCGAGCCGGTGAGCTTGAACCCGACGACTCGGGGGATGAGCATCGAGACCGGCTGGCCCAGCATCGCCGCCTCGGCCTCGATGCCGCCCACGCCCCAGCCGAGCACGCCCAGCCCGTTGACCATGGTGGTGTGAGAGTCGGTGCCCACCAAGGTGTCCGGGTAGGCCACCGGATCGCCGCCGTCGGCGCCGTCGCGCACCATCACGACGCGCGCCAGGTGCTCGATGTTGACCTGGTGCACGATGCCGGTGCCGGGCGGCACCACCTTGAACTGCTCGAAGGCGGACTGCCCCCAGCGCAGGAACTGGTAGCGCTCCCGGTTGCGCTGGTACTCCAGCTCGACGTTGCGCTCGAAGGCGTCCGGCCGGCCGAAGATGTCCGCGATCACCGAATGGTCGATCACCAGCTCCGCCGGTGCGAGGGGGTTGATGGCATCCGCGTCACCGCCGAGCTGCGTCATCGCCTCCCGCATCGCTGCCAGGTCGACCACGCACGGCACCCCGGTGAAGTCCTGCATGATCACCCGCGCCGGGGTGAACTGGATCTCGGTGGACGGCTCCGCGTCGGGGTCCCAGCCGGCCAGCGCGGCGATGTGCTCGGCCGTCACCGAGCGGTCGTCGCGGGTCCGGACCAGGTTCTCCAGCAGGATCTTCAGGCTGTAGGGCAGGTGCTCCGCGCCGTCGATGCCTGTGATCGGATGGATCCGGTAGCTGCGCTCGCCCACGGTGAGGCGGTCCTGCGGGATGCTGCTGGCCGTCACGTCCTGACTCCTTGTCCCGCACGGTGAGTGCGTGTCTCGATGCTGGCGTCCGGCGCTCCAGCGCCCATCGCGAGTCTAACAGTACGCTTGTCCTGCTATGGGATCGGCGGGCCCGATGGACGGGCACATCGGTCGGCAGACGAGAGCGCAACCGGTGACGGCAACAGCGGGCGGTGACGGCAACGGCGGGCGGTGACGGCAACGGCGGGCGGTGACGGCAAACGGGCCCCTGCCGTGCTCGTGCACGACAGGGGCCCGTCGGTCGATCGGCGGGTTCGAGACCCGCCACCCGCTACTTGTGCGCCAGGGACAGGAAGTAGTCGATGTCGCCCGGCTGGAGGCCGGACAGCAGCGAGACCATCACGTCCGAGAACGTCCGCAGCGGGCTCACGTACCACTTGCCGTCCACGGGGCTCTGCACCATCACCACGCCGAGGCCGATGATCTTGGTGAACTCCCGCTTGATGATGTCCTGCACCTGCGGTGGAACGTTGGCCGCGGCCGAGCCCATCATCTTGCTGATCCAGGTTCCGATGTTGTCGGCGTTCACGTTGATCGTGCCCTGACCGGGGATGCTGATCTTCAGCGAACCGGCGGCCGGGTCACGCTCCAGCGAGAAGTCGCCCTGCGGCGTCTTGACCGTGATGGTCTTGACGGAGACCTTCTTGCCGCCGGTGACGTCGCTGACCGACCAGGTCAGGTTGCTGATCTGCGCGTCGGACAGGCCGGTGTCGCCGAGCCCGCTCTGCGAGTCGATCATCAGGTTGCCGTAGTCGTGCAGCACGCCCATCTCGTCCGGTGACAGCACCGAGATAAGCGCCTTCGGGTCGCTCGCCGAGGCGGCGTCGATGAACTTGTTCATCGCCTCCTCGGGGCTGGCGCCGCCGTCGTTCTTGATCGGCGTGAGCTGGTAGTCGGCGCCCTTCTCCTGGTATGCCCAGTTGTCGGCGAGCGTGTAGAACAGCGACGGGTACCACTTGCCGTCCCGGTTGACCGTGGCGATCCGGATGGGATGTCCCAGGTCGGCGACCTGCTTGGCGATGTCGACCGTGGTGGTCTTCGGCTTGCTGACCTCCTTGAGCTGCGGCATGGCCTGCAGGATCTTGTCGCTGTACGGGCTCGGGCCACCGCCGGTGGTCAGCGTGATCGTCCCGCCGGTCAGCTCGATCACCTGCAGGTGATCGTTCAGCACGATGGGTGCGTCGCCGTAGGTCATGTCCTTGGTGGTGACGGAAATCCCGGTGACCTTGTCGGCCGACACGTCCTGGTTCACCACGCCCAGCCGCTTGAGCTGGTCCAGCACATCGCCGGTCATGTCGGCGAACAGGTGCGCCTCGGTGGGGTCCAGCTGGTTCGCGACGCCGATCGGATCGTCGTTCTGCACGGCGCTGAGCAACTGGACGACCGCTTCCTTCGGGGACGACTGGCCCCCGTCCGCGGTGTCGGAACCCTTGCGCGCGAAGAAGTAGACCAGGCCGGCCGCGACCAGCGCCACCACCACGGCGATCACCGTGATGATGACCGGCATGTTCTTGCGCTTGCCACCGGAGCCTCCGGTCGGCTGGCCGCCGGCGGGGCCGTAGCCCGGCGGCGGGGCCTGTCCCGGACCCTGCTGGCCGTATGGCTGCGCCTGGTACGGCTGCTGTTGCCCGTACTGGCCCGGCTGCTGGTACGGCTGCTGGCCGTACTGGCCGGGCTGCTGGTACGGCTGCTGGCCGTACTGCTCGGTCGATCCCGGACCTTGCTGGCCGTACTGGCCCGGCTGCTGCGGATACTGCTGCCCATACTGCCCGGGCTGCTGTCCGTATTGACCGGGCTGCTGTCCGTATTGACCGGGCTGCTGGCCGTACTGGCCAGGCTGCTGGCCGTACTGGCCGGGCTGCTGTCCGTACTGCCCGGGCGCGCCCTGCCATTCCGGTGCCGGCTGCTGCTGGTAGGGCTGCCCGGATTGCGGCCAGCTCCCCGGCTGACCGGCTCCCGGGTCGGGCTGGCCGGGCCAGCCCTGCTGCGGTCCACCGCTCGTCATTGCTCCGACTCCCCTCGTGGCGCGGTGTCCCGCGCCCAACAGATGCTGCGTTCCTGGTGGGGAGCCTGCACCCGACACATGTCCCGACCTCCACATGGCCGATCCGATGTCCTGGTGGGTCCCGTCCCGACGGTACCGACTGGCTCGCCGATGACCGCCCTACCAGTGTGGATGCTCGGGCACCCCCCGCGGGTCACTTTGCGACAAATAGTGCGGAGATGGTTGCCGACGTTCCGCGCGCGGTGCCCGCCCGGTCAGCAGCACGCCCACCCCACCCGCCACCAGCAGCACCGCCCCGACCAGCACGGTGGCCGGGCCGACCGGGGCCAGCGAGACTCCCAGCGCGGACCGCCCGGCCGCGAGGAGCAGCGTGCTGGCCGCGAAGCCGCCGCCGGCCAGTGCTATCAGCAGGCCGACGACGGCCGCGGTGCGGTGCATCCGCAGCACCGCCAGCACGACCGGGAGGGCGCACAGCGGACCGATCAGTGCCAGCCACCCGGAGACCGACGCGCCCGGTCCGAGGAGCCCGACCCGGTCGACGAACCCCGCCATGGTGTACAGGTTCCTGTCGACCTGACCGGATCTCACCCACGGCAGGAACGTCCCGGTCACCACCGCGACGACGCCCAGCAGGCTGGCCGCGAGGGCGACGATGCGCCCGATGCGCCCGGGTCGGAGGTCAGCGCTGTGCACCGTGTCAGTGTCCCAGCAGACCTCCGCCACCGTGATACATCATCAAATTTCGCCGGTATACGACTCCTATGTCCGTATTGGTACTGCAGTGAGTGGTGTTGCCTCTGGCGCTAGCGGTGATGAAGTGGCAAGGTGCTGATGGGCGTGTCGTCTTGACAGGAGGGGGACACGCGCCCCTGGCCGTTCCGGCGGTTGAGGGAGCGACACCTCGAGGGTCCGGCGGCACCGGCCGGCGGGCCGAGGGCGGGAGGAGCTTTGGTGGCGGAGGACCGATCGAATCGGCACTCGCGGCGGTACTGGGGCGCGATGGTGGCGGTCGTGGTGGCCGGAGCGGTGACGGTGTCCACGGCGATGCCGGCCGCGGCGATTCCACCCCCTCCGCCCAACCCCTCCGACCAGCAGATCCAGGCGAGCGAGGACCACGCGCAGATGTCCGCCGCCGAGGTCGGCAAGCTGTCCGGCAGGATCTCCACGACCCAGGCCAAGATCCAGCGGTTGCAGGACGCGATGGAGCTCAAGGCGGAGCTCGCCATGAAGGCCAGGGTCGATCTGGAGGTCGCGCAGACCGACGCGGCGAACGCCAAGAAGGCGGCCACCAAGGCTCAGCATGCCGCCGACCATGCCGGCGGTGCCATCGTCACCGCCAAGCAGAAGGCTGCGAAGTTCGCCGCGGCCTCGTTCCGGCAGGGATCGGTGCTGGGCTCGATGACGGCGTTGCTGGACGCCGACTCGCTGGACCAGCTGGTCGCCCGGCAACAGATGATCGACCAGGTCTCGGACACGCAACTCGGCGTGATCAACAACCTGGAGTCGGCCCGCTCGACCAAGGCGAACCTGGACTCCAAGGCGAGGGAGGCGCTGGACGCCGCGACCGCCGCGGAGCAGAAGGCCCAGCAGGCGAAGAAGGCCGCGGATGAGGCCAAGGCCGCCGCGGAGAAGTCGTTCCAGGAGGGGCAGCAGCAACTGGCCTCCCTGCAGACCAAGCTGACACAGCAGCAGGCGGAATACCAGGCGGCGCTGAACAAGGTGGCCGACCTGAAGGGGCAGCGCCAGCAGTACAACCTCTGGCTGCAGGCACAGCAGGCCGAGCAGCAGCGGCTGCAGGAGCAGGCCGAGCGGCAGGCGGCGCAGGCGCGCGCGACGCTGGCCGCCAAGCAGCAGGCTGCGCAGGCCGAACAGGCGATCAAGGAGGCGAACGCGGCCAAGGCGATCGCCGTCAAGCAGGAGAAGCACAAGCAGGCCAAGATCCTGGCCGAGAAGATTCGCAAGGAGAAGGAGCGGCTGGCCCGGATCAAGGCCGCCAAGGAGAAGGCCGCCCGCGAGAAGGCCGCTCGCGAGAAGGCTGCCAGGGAGAAGGCGGCCCGCGAGGCCGCCGCCCGTGAGGCGGCCGAGAAGAGGGCCGCCGAGAGGCAGGCACAGCAACAACAGCAGCAGTCCTCCGGTGACGACGGAGGCTCGTCGGGAACGCCGCACCGGTCGACGGGGGGCTCGTCCGGAGGATCCTCGTCACCCCCGCCCTCGAACCTCTCGCGCGGCCAGCAGGTGGTGCAGGCGGCGCTGGCCTGGCTGGGCACCCCCTATGCCTGGGGTGGCGGCACCTACTCCGGCCCGTCCCGCGGCATCCACGACTGGGGCACCGCCGACTACTACGGCGACTACAACAAGATCGGGTTCGACTGCTCCGGCCTCGCGCTGTACGCCTGGGCCCAGGTTGGGGTGTACCTGCCGCACTACTCGGCCTACCAGTACTACTCCGGCCAGCACGTGTCGGTCTCCAACCTGCAACCGGGCGACCTGGTGTTCTACGCGTACAACACCTCCGACCCGAGCACCATCCACCACGTGGCCATCTACATGGGCAACAACCAGATCGTGCAGGCGCCGTACTCGGGTGCCACGGTCGAGGTCGCCCCGATGCGCTGGTCCGGCTACATCGGTGCCACCCGTCCCGGGACCTGACCGGGCCGCGATCCGGTGCCGAGTGGCGCGGGCAGCGGAGCGTACCCGGGCCGTTCGCTTCCGGGGTCGGGCATCCACCGGCGACCCGGTGCGGATCGGGTGCGAAAATATCCGCTCGGCGGACAGAACGGCACCGAATCCGGACCGGACATGACCAACGGCGGTGACGGGGATCCCGGGGCGTTGGTCGGGCGGGGGTCACTGGGCGACCCGGTACGGATCGGG
>JBIQML010000020.1:0-19011 GCA_044463405.1 Nakamurella lactea
GCTGGCGGACGCGGACGCCGCGGCGCGCTGGACCTCCCTCGCCCCGGCGACCGCGGCGTCCGCGTCCGCCAGCCGCCCGGCCAGCCGGTGCACCTCGGCGAGTTCGGCATCGGCCGCCTCGCGCCGTTCGGGTGCTGCGGCGAGCGCCGCCTGCAGGCCCTCAAGTTCCTGCTCCGCCTGCGCGAGGCCCTCGGTCAACCGGCCCTGCTCGGCCAGATCAGCCTGTTGCTCGTCGGCCAATCCGACCAGCGTTGCCAACGATCCCGCCTGCTCTCGTAGCCGGTCGGCCGCGTCGCGCAGCACGGTAGCGTCCGAGTCGGGCACATGGGGTGCACCCTCCTCGGTGAGGCTGAACAGGGCGGCGTCCAGATCCAGATCGTGGGTGCCGGCGACGCCCAGTTCGGGATGGAATTCGGCGGGCGCCTCCTGCCGTCGAAGCGAGACGGCCTGCGCTGCCGCGCGTTCCACCCGTTCTGCCGCCGTGACCGCCTCGTCGGCCAGCACCACGGGCGCGGCCCGGACCGCGGCATCGATGGCCTTCACGGCAGCCTGATGAGCCTGCTGCCCGGCCTCCAGGTCGGCGCGTTCCTGCTGCAGGGTCAGCAGTCTGACGACCAGCTCGTCGCGCCGCTGGCCGGCGGTCAGACCGGCCGCGGCGGCGTCCCGCGCGGCGCGCGCGTCCGCCGCCGCCCGCGATGCCCGCTCGGTGCGCTCGGTCAACCGCTCCCGCACGGATGCCAGCCACGCGGCGTCGGCGTCGGCCGGGTCGGGCATCACCAGGTCGCCGTCGTCGGAGGGCATGTCGACCAGCCCGGCGGCCTCCGCCACCCTGGCCAGTTCCTGCGCGACCACGGCGTCGGCGTCCGCCAGCGCGGACCTCACCGACCGTCGGCGTTCGGCGAACCAGTCCTCCAGCTTGGCGAACCGACCGGTGTCGAACAGCCTTTCCAGCAAGACCTCCCGCTCGGCGGTCCCGGCGCGCAGGAATTGGGCGAACTCGCCCTGCGGCAGCAGTACCACCTGGAAGAACTGGTCGGCGGACATGCCCAGCAGGTCGAGCACCACCTGACCGACCTCCTCGGCCCTGGTCAGGTTGGCGGCCGGGACGCCGTCGGGCGGGACGCCGATCCAGCGCAGCGTCACCGCGGCCTTCTGCGTGGTGGTGCCGGTACCGCGGGCCTTGGGCCGCAGATACTCGGGGTTGCGGGTGATCTCCATGCGGCGCCCGGCGACGGTGAGCTCCAGGCGCACCCTGGTCGGTGTCGACGGGTCGGCCCGGTCGCAGCGCAGCTGGCGCTGCTTCTCGTCGCCGCGCGCCCCCGGCACCCTGCCATACAGGGCGAAGGCGATGGCGTCCAGCAGGGTGGTCTTGCCCGCCCCGGTCTCGCCGTGCAGCAGGAACAACCCGTCCGCGGCCAGGGCATCCAGGTCGACGTCGACGGTGTGGGCGAACGGGCCGAAGGCGCTCAGTTCCAGGCGATGCAGCCTCATGCCGTGATCTCCGTGGTGCGAACGCCCGCCACCGCGGCGGCGATCAGCTCTCGCTCCTCGGGACGGGCGCCGGTTCCCCTGCAGTCGACCAGGAACGCCTCCACGATGTCCTCGTCCGGCGTGGCCGCCGACGCGGCGGGGAACGACACCGGGCGTGCCGCAGCGCCTTCCGGCTCCCACCCCAGGGTCAGCGCGAACGGAAAGCGCTCCCGCAACCGCCGCATGGCGTCGACCGGACGAACCCGGTCGGTCAGCTCCACCGCCAAGTAGTGCTCGACGAGATCCTCATGACCGGACAGGATCTCGTCCAGGGTGCCGCGGACGGTGGCCAGCGGCCGCACCACCGGCAGGTCCAGCCACCGGGCATCGACCGACCCGTCGGTGGCCAGGTCCACCAGCCAGGCGCCCTTCCGGTGGCCGGTCTCGGTGAACGAGTACGGCAGCGGGCTCCCGGAGTAGCGCATCGACTCGGTGACCCGCTGCCGACCGTGCAGGTGACCGAGCGCGACATAGTCGATGCCGTCGAAGGTGTCGGCCGACACCGATTCCACCCCGCCCACGGCGATGGACCGCTCCGAGCCGCTGGCCCGACCGCCGACCACGAAGGCATGCGCCAGCACCACGGATCGGGTGCCCGCCGACCGACCGGCCAGATCCGCGCGCACCCGCTGCATCGCCGCCTGCAGGGCCTGCTGGTGTCCGGCCGGGCCGTCGAGCCCCAGCGTCGCGCGCACCACCTCCGGCTCCAGGTACGGGATGGCATACACCGCAACCGGTCCGTCGCCGTCCTGCAGCAGCACCGGCTGGGCCAGCCCGGCAGGATCGGTGCGCAGGTGCAGGCCGCCCTGGGCGAGCACATCGGTGAACACGCCGAGCCGGGACGCGGAGTCGTGATTGCCGGCAATGGCGACGATCTCGGCCCCGGCGTTCCGGATCCCCGTCACCGCCCCGGCGACCACCTGCATGGCGTCACCGGACGGAATCGCCCGGTCGTAGATGTCGCCCGAGATGAGCACGGTGTCCACCCGGTGCTCGGCCACCAGGTCCGCGAGCGCACCGAGCACGGCCTGCTGGTCGGCCAGCAGGTCGTGCCCGTGGAACGTCCGGCCGACGTGCCAGTCGGACGTGTGCAGCAACCGCATGGCCCGACGGTAGATCCAGGCACCGACAGTGCCCCCTCAGGCGCGCCGGGCCGCCCCGGCACCCGCGGTCGCTCATGATCGGCTGATCCGGTCGATGCGGAAGCCGCCGTCGGTGTGGCGCAGGTGCAGCAGCACGATCGAGCGCCCGCTCGCCGCGGTAGTGCCGACCACGGAGCCGTCGGCGTCGACGATCGGGGACGACGGCATGGATTCGACCACTCGGACGGTGACGGAGCCGTCGTCACCGATGCGCACCAGGGTCGCCGACCGCATCGTATGGGTCGCGGCGGTGACGTGGTAGCCGGCGCTGGCCAGTGCGGAAATCCGGCGCTCGTCGGTGCGGCGGGCCGGGGCGTCGGGGGTGTACACATCCGCCAGCAGGCCGGGATCGCCCGAGGTCAGCGCCGCCGCGCGGGCGTCGTCCAGCGCGGTGACCACCGAGAGCCAGTCGGCGTCCGAGCCGTCGGCGGCCGTGTCGGCGCCAGCGGCAGTGTCGGCGCCAGCGGCAGTGTCGGCGTCGGCGGCGGTGTTGCGTGACGACTCCCTCGGCGGTGACGAGTCCCTCGGAGGCGACGCAGCGCCGCGCGATCCGCCCGCTATGGGGTGCGGCGTTCCCGCGACCGCCACCACCGCGGTCGGGTCGGTGTTCCCCCATCCCGCCCACCACAGGCCCACGCGCACCGCGCCCACGCCGAGCAGCAGCACCACGGCCACCGCCACCGCCACCGGCCACCAGCGACGCCGCGCCGGCCGCTCCCGGCGGGCACGGTCGCGACCGGCCTGGCGGTCCGTGCGGTTCGTGCGGCGCAGCGTGGTTGGTGGCAGCAACGACCCCACCCGGGTCACCATGCGCTGCCGGTGGTGCCGGCCGGCCGGGGCACCGCCCCGGGAGGCGAGCCGTCCGGAACCGGGGCGGGGCACGCCGGCCGCGCCCCGCAGGCGCGCGTGAGCGATCCCTCGGGAGGGCCGGCCGCGACCGGGCCGCCGAGCGCTCCGCATACGCCTGCTGCCGCGCGGCGCCGAGGTGCTCGGCGGGCGCAGCGCATCCGCGCGGACCACCGTCGCCGGAGGGGGCGCCGCCACCGTCCCGTCGGGTCGCCGGGTGACCAGTTCCACCGGCTCCGGCCGTCCCGCCCGCCGCAACTCCACCGCCGCCTGGCCGGCGCTGCCACGCCGGTCCGGTTCCGGGTCCAGCAGCCGCCGCACGATCGCCAGCAGTTCCGGCGGCCCCAGCAGGTCGTCCGGGTCCGGCCATTGCCCGGCCGCCGACTGGATCAGCACGTCCTGAAGATCGTGGGCCGGCCAGGCGGGTCGCCCGCACAAGCTGTGCAGCGCGACAGACCCCAGGGAGAATAGGTCGGCGGCCGGGGCGGGATCAGCCCCGCGGGCGATCTCCGGCGCGACGTCGGTGGGGGTGACGGCCACCGTCACGCCGCACTCGGTCGCCGCCCGCGCGGCACCGAGGTCGGCCAGCAGCGGGCGCCCGTCGCCGTCGAACAGCACGTTGCCGGCCGACAGGTCGCCGTGCACGATGTCCCGCTCGTGCGCGGCGGCCAGCGCGTCGGCCAGCGGGATCAGCACCGTCAGGACCTCGGGCCAGCGCAGCCGGCGGCGGGCGCCGATCAGCGATGCCAGGCTGCCGCCCCGGGCCAGCGGCATCACCAGTGCCACCACCTGCCCTCCGCCGGCCACCTCCAGCACCGGCAGCACGTGCGGATGATCGACCGCCGCGGTCAGCGCCGCCTCCCGGGCGGCACGGGCCTCGTCCGCCGGGTGGAACAGCTTGAGCGCCACCGCCGCGCCGTCGGACATCCGCCGCCCCGACCACACCTGCGCCGCGCCACCGGCCGGCGGCAGCAACCCGCCGGCCCCGGCAGCAGCAACGGACGCGGCCACGCCGTCACCACCGCCAGAAGATCCGGCGGAAGGCCCGGCGCGCAGCGGCGCCAGCACGCGGTAACCGGTCACGTCGATGGGCACGGGTGGACGGTAGGCGACATCCCGTCATCGCCCGCCGGGTTGTCCACATATCCCAGGTCAGCGGAGGGTCGGGGCGGCCGGCATCCCGCCGAACCGCCGCGCGGGCGACGGCGTAGCGTTCCGGTCATGCGTCAGGCCAGCACTCCAGTCCGGTTCCTCGAGCCGGGAATGCTCGACTACACCCGGGCGTGGCAGTGGCAGCGCGAGATCGCCGACGCGCGCAAGGCCGAGACCGCGCCGGACACGGTGATCCTGCTGGAGCACCCCAGCGTGTACACCGCGGGCCGCCGCACCCGTCCGGAGGACCGCCCGGTGGACGACACGCCCGTGGTGGAGGTGGATCGTGGCGGCCGGATCACCTGGCACGGGCCGGGGCAACTGGTCGGCTATCCGATCGTGGCAATGACGGCCCCGTTCGACGTGGTCGGGTACGTGCGGCTGCTGGAACAGGTGCTGATCGAGGCATGCGCGCAGGTCGGAGTGATCGCGGGTCGGGTGGCCGGCCGCAGCGGCGTGTGGGTGGCCGCCGGCGACGGTCGCCCGGAGCGCAAGGTCGCCGCCATCGGGGTCCGGGTGGCGCGCGGCATCACCCAGCACGGGTTCGCGCTCAACTGCACCTGCGACCTGGCGGCGTTCGGCGCGATCGTGCCGTGCGGGATCAGCGACGCGGGGGTCACGTCGTTGACCGTGGAGACCGGCCGGCCGGTGACGGTGTCGCAGATGCAGCCGATCGTCCGGGCGTTGCTGACCACTGCTCTGGAGGGGACGCTGCCGATCACCCAGTCGGACATCCCGCGCTCCGAACCCGTGCTGCAGAACCGGTAGTCGGGCAGGATGGAATCGGTGACGGCCGGGTACCCCTGCTGGACCAGACCGGCCGCCGGGTTCGACCCGCCCGACCGGATGCCCCGCTGACCACGAGGGAGTGAGCGCCAGTGAGTGAGTCGACGCAGATCGAGGACAGGCTGTCCACCGTCACCGAAACGGCCGGCGAGGTCGTGGGGCATGCCGCGGATGCCGCGCGGGGCGCTGCGTCGTCGGTGGCCGACGGCGCGGTCGACGTGGCCGGCCGGGTCGCCGCGGCGGCGGGTTCGGCCGCCCATCGGCTGGCGCCCACGGTGGAGTCCGCCGCCGAGCGGATCGGACCCGCCATGGAGAAGTGGGCCGACTCCCTGCAGGAACGGGCCGAGAAGCTGGGCCGGCGCGCCCGCCGCAGGTAGCGCAAGGCCGCCCGCAGGGCGGACCGGATCGCCGCCAGGACGAAGGCCCGCGCGGCCGGCGTCGCCGCCTCGCTGGCCGACGGGCTCTCAACGGTGACGCAGAACGCCGGTGAGGCCGCCCAGCATGCGGTCGGTGCCGCGGCGGAAGGCTCCGGACGGGCCGCCAAGAAGCTGGCCAAGCGTGCCGCCGCGGAGGCCAAGGCGGCCGCCAAGGGCGCCAAGAAGGCCGACGGCACCAAGAAGAAGCACCGGCTGCGGACGATGCTGCTGCTCGCCGCGTTGGCCGCCGCCGGCGCCGCGGCGCTGGCCGCCATCCGCGGACGCCGCACCGGCGGTGACGGGGCCACCGACACACCGTCGGCACCGGAGCCACCCGCGCGCCCGGCAGTGCCAGAGGCGCCAGGCGCACCCGCGGCGCCAGGAGCGACCGCACCACCGGCACCACCGGCACCGCCCACGGCGCCCACGGCGCCCACAGAGCCCACAGAGCCGGAAGCGACCGATCCGGCAACGCCGGTCAACGGGTCCGGTCCTGATCTGCCCGCCGCCCCGGCGGCCTCGTCACCGTCCGATGCCGAGGACTCGGCAGAATCCGAGAGGGAGGCCTGATGGCCGTCACCAGCGAGGGGCGCAAGCTCCTCCGCCTGGAGGTCCGCAATTCCGCGGTGCCGATCGAGCGCAAGCCGGAGTGGATCAAGACCCGGCTGCGCACCGGCCCGGAGTTCACCAGGCTGCACAACCTGGTGCAGTCCGAGGGCCTGCACACCGTCTGCCAGGAGGCGGGCTGCCCGAACATCTACGAGTGCTGGGAGGACAGGGAGGCGACGTTCCTGATCGGCGGTGACGCGTGCACCCGCCGCTGCGACTTCTGCCTGATCGACACCGGCAAGCCCAAGGCCCTGGATCGTGACGAGCCCCGCCGGGTCGGCGAGTCCATCGCGACCATGAACCTGCGCTACGCCACCATCACCGGCGTCACCCGCGACGACCTGCCCGACGAGGGCGCGTGGCTGTACGCGGAGACCATCCGGCAGGTGCACGCCCAGTCCCCCGGCACCGGCGTGGAGATCCTGACCCCGGACTTCTCCGGCAAACCCGAGCTGCTGGGCCAGGTCTTCGACGCCGCCCCCGAGGTGTTCGCGCACAACCTGGAGACGGTGCCCCGGATCTTCAAGCGCATCCGTCCCGCCTTCCGCTACGACAAGTCCCTGGACGTGATCGCGCAGGGCAGGGCGGCCGGGCTGGTGACGAAGTCCAACCTGATCCTGGGCATGGGCGAGACCCGCGAGGAGATCACCCAGGCGCTCGCCGACCTCCGCTCCGCCGGGTGCGACCTGATGACCATCACCCAGTACCTGCGGCCCACCCCGCGGCATCACCCGATCGATCGGTGGGTCAAGCCCAACGAGTTCGTCGAGCTGCGCGAGGAGGCGCTGGCGATGGGATTCCTGGGCGTGATGTCCGGCCCGCTGGTGCGCTCGTCCTACCGGGCCGGAACCCTGTACCGGCAGGCCATGGAGGCCCGGGTCGCCGCCGGATCCTAGAAACCCGGCGCGGTCGGTCCCGCCCGGCCGGGCGGAGGGGGGTCGCGGCGCCGTTGATCCGGTCCGGTAGCACGGGCAGCAGCCCGTAAAATGGCCGTCATGGCCACCTCGTCACCGAAGTCTGCGCGCTCGTCCGCCGGTCCCGCCAAACCCTCCAAGCAGGAGCGCAAGGCGGCCAAGGCCGAGGCCAGGGCGGGTAAGAAGGAGCGCCGCGCGCAGATCTGGCAGGTCTTCAAGACGCAGATCCGCGAGGACAAGCGGCTGCTGCCGTACATGATCGGCGCGCTGCTGCTGTGTGCGGCGGTGTTCGCGGTGCTGGCCTGGCTGACCGGCATGTGGTGGTGGGTCGGCGCGATCTTCGGCGCCGTCATCGGCGGCATGCTGGCCATGATCATCTTCGCGCGGCGCGTGCAGCGCAGCGTCTACAAGCAGGCCGAGGGGACCCCGGGCGCGGCCGCATGGTCGCTGCAGAACAACCTGCATGGCCGCTCGCGAATCACCCCGGCGGTGGCCGGCACCACGCACCTGGACGCGGTGCACCGGGTCATCGGACGCCCGGGCATCATCCTGGTCGGCGAGGGCGCCCCGCACCGGGTGAAGCCGCTGATCGCGCAGGAGAAGAAGCGGGTCGCGCGGGTGGTCGGCGACACCCCGATCTACGACGTGATCGTGGGCACCGAGGAGGGCCAGACCCCGCTGCGCAAGCTGAACCCGTTCCTGATGCGGCTGCCGCGCAACATCTCGCCCACCCGGGTCAGCGAACTGGACACCAAACTGGCGGCGCTCGGCTCCCGGGGCGCGCAGGCC
Organism: Nakamurella lactea; assembly: GCA_044463405.1. Lineage (GTDB taxonomy): Bacteria > Actinomycetota > Actinomycetes > Mycobacteriales > Nakamurellaceae > Nakamurella > Nakamurella lactea_B. The sequence goes on from JBIQML010000020.1 coordinate 8,185, forward strand.
GGCCTGCCCAAGGGCCCGATGCCGGCCGGCGCGAAGATGCGCAGCATGCAGCGTACGGTCCGGCGCCGCTGACCCCCGCCTCGATCAGCGGGTGCGCAGCACGATGGTCCGGCACAGCCGATCGTGCAGCCCGCGGCCGTCCTCGTCGGTGAACAGCGGCGGCACGATCACGAAGATCAGCGCGGTGCGCGGGATCGCCCAGGCCCCCAGGAACGTGGCGCCGCGGATCGAGGCCACCCGCAGGCCCATGGCCGCATGCCCTGGCGTGATGCCGAACAGCGCGACGGTGAACACCGTCACCCCCGCCCAGATGTACAGCGAGAGGTTCTGCGGCGGCTCCGGCCAGGTGAAGGCCAGCGCCAGCGCCGCCGACAGCGCGATGTCGATGAGGAATGCTGCGACCCGGCGTCCCAGGGATGCCACGGATCCGACGCCGGTGGCGGTCGCGCCGAACCTCTGGCCGGGCCAGGTCTGCTCGTCGGTGGGCATCACGGATCCAGCCTACGGAGGTGCGTGAGGGCGCTGCGCCCCGCTCGGCCTGCCCTGACTACGGGGTGGGTCGGGCGCAGGCGCCTATGCCTTTGCTCGCACAAGCGGAGCACAGCCCGCTCGGCCGGCCGGACTACGGGGTGGCTCGGGCGCAGGCGCCTATGCCTTTGCTCGCACAAGCGGAGCACAGCCCGCCCGACGCCGCCGCTCGCACAAGCGGAGCAGAGTCATAGCCTCCCGGAGCACTCCCAACTGCCGGCGCCGTCCCTGCACCACATCGGCCGCGCACGCCATCGGAAGCGGCACCACCGGGCGCCACGTAACGCGCCGGAAACAACCTCGACGCGGACGAGCAACACCACCCCCCTACCGTGGAGTGCGTCCACCGCCCGACAAACTCACCCCGGGAGCCCCGCGCGTGTTCTCCACCGCCGATGAACTGCTGACCTTCATCTCCGATGAGGATGTGGAGGTCTTCGACATCCGATTCTGCGATCTACCCGGCGTGATGCAGCACCTGAGCATGCCGGCCTCCGCCGTCAGCGCTGAGTCGCTGGAGTCGGGGATGGCCTTCGACGGATCGTCGGTGCGCGGCTTCCAGGGCATCCACGAGTCGGACATGCTGCTGCTGCCCGACCTGTCCACCGCGCGGCTGGACCCGTTCCGCCGTCACCGCACCGTCACCATGAACTTCTTCGTGCACGACCCGCTGACGCTGCAGCCCTACAGCCGCGACCCGCGCAACATCGCCCGCAAGGCCGAGGAGTACCTGACCGGGACCGGCATCGCCGACACCGCCTACTTCGGGCCGGAGGCGGAGTTCTACGTCTTCGACGACGTGCGCTACGACTCGTCGATCAACGGGCAGTCCTACCGGGTGGATTCCGAATCCGGTGCATGGAACACCGGTCGGGAGGAGCCGGGCGGCAACCAGGGCTACAAGGTGCGCCAGAAGGGCGGCTACTTCCCGGTAGCGCCCTACGACCACTACGCCGACCTGCGCGACGACATGGTCACCCACCTGACAGCCGCCGGGATCGAGGTGGAGCGGGCGCACCACGAGGTCGGCACCGGCGGCCAGGCCGAGATCAACTACCGGTTCAACACGCTGCTGTCGGCGGCGGACGACCTGATGCTGTTCAAGTACATCGTCAAGAACACCGCATGGGAGGCCGGCAAGACCGCCACCTTCATGCCCAAGCCGCTGTTCGGCGACAACGGGTCGGGGATGCACTGCCACCAGTCGTTGTGGCAGGGCGGATCTCCGCTGTTCTACGACGAGACCGGGTACGGCGGGCTGTCGGACATGGCGCGGCACTACATCGGCGGCATCCTGCACCACGCCCCCAGCCTGCTGGCGTTCACCAACCCGACCGTGAACTCGTACCACCGCCTGGTGCCGGGTTACGAGGCACCGGTGAACCTGGTGTACTCCTCGCGGAACCGCTCGGCGTGCATCCGGATCCCCATCACCGGTACCAATCCGAAGGCGAAGCGGATCGAGTTCCGTTGCCCCGACCCGTCTTCCAACCCGTACCTGGCGTTCTCGGCGATGCTGATGGCCGGCCTGGACGGGGTGCGCAACCGGATCGAACCGCCGGAACCGATCGACAAGGACCTGTACGAGCTGCCGCCGGACGAGGCCGCAAGTGTGCCCCAGGTTCCCTCGTCGCTGGACGCGGTGATCGCGCATCTGGAGGCCGATCACGAGTTCCTGCTGGAGGGTGACGTGTTCACCCCGGATCTGATCGAAACCTGGATCCGGATCAAGCGGTCGGACGAGATCGATCCGATCCGGCTGCGCCCGCACCCGTACGAATTCGCGCTGTACTTCGACCTGTGATCCACGCGGCCGGCGAGCGGTTCCGCCCGCCACCGCGGTCGCCGCTCAACGCCGGTCCAGGCCGGACAGAAAGCCGGTGACGGCGTCCGTGACCCGCGCGGCGTCGCCGGTCGACAGCACGTCCAGCATCGCCCCCCGGAGCATGGCGAGGACGGCGGTGCGCTCCGCCGCCGCGGCCCTGCTGCGCCTGGTGGCGGCGGGCTGGTAGCGCCTGAGCAGATCCAGCCAATCGGTGACGGTGCGCTCGGCGAAATCCGTCCACGGTCCGCTGGGATCCACCAGCGAGTGGGCATAGGTCTCGGTCCACAACGTCAGCAGGCCCCGGTGCGCCGGGTCGGCGAGCCACTGCCAGACCAGCGCGGCGACGCCGGCCAGATCCACGCCGTCGCCGTGCTCGCGCAACTGCTCGAGCATGGCCAGCTCGTCGGTCCGCGCGCGGGCGAGCAGGGCTCGGATCAACCCGTCCTTGGAGCCGAACAGGTACAGCAGCACCCGAGGGCTGGATCCGACGGCGGCGGCCAGGGGTCGTAGCGACAGGTCCCCCAGCCCGTGCGCGAGGACGTACCGGTAGGCGGCCTCCAGCAATTCGGTCTCGCGGGCCGACGGCTCTCGCTCTCGAGTGGGCATTGCGCTATTCTGCCACTGAAACAGTCGTGTCAGTGAGGGGTTGGTCGCGGTGTCGGATGTGGTGAGAGCGCTCGGTGAGCCGGGTGACCTGGGTTGGGTCGTGATGGCGCACGGGCAGGTTTACGCGCGAGAGTTCGGCTGGGACAACGACTTCGAGGCACTGGTGGCGCGGATCGTGGCCGACTACGCGGGTGACCACGACCCCGAGAGGGAGGCCGGCTGGATCGCCGAGGTGGACGGGCGGCGGGTCGGCTGCGTGTTCTGCGTCGCGCAGGACGACGCCACCGCCAAGCTGCGACTGCTGCTGGTCGACCCGGCCGGGCGCGGGCGGGATCTGGGGCGCCGCCTGGTGACCGCGTGCGTGGACTTCGCCCGGTCGGCCGGCTACCGGCGCCTGGTGCTGTGGACCAACGATCCGCTGACCTCGGCCGCCCGCATCTACCGGTCGGTCGGGTTCCGCCTGACGGCGCAGGAGCCGCACCACAGTTTCGGCGTCGACCTGATCGGGCAGACCTACGAGCTGGATCTGGGTTCGCCGACCACCGCGGGGTGAACGGCATCCCGCCGGCGCGGGCGGTGACGAGTGGCCCGCGGGCCGCCTTCCTCGGCGTCGCCCTGGCCCTCGGGGTGCTGGCGCTGGGCAGCAACGTGCCCAGCGCTCTGTACCAGGTCTATGCCGATCGGTTCGGCTTCGCCCCGCTGACCATCACGCTGGTGTTCGCCACCTACTGTCTCGCGCTGCTGCCCGCGCTGATGGCCGCCGGCCCGGTGCTGGATCGCTGGGGACCGCTCCCGCTCGCGCTGGCCGGCCTGGTGCTGATGGCCGCCGGCAGCGTGGCGTTCGCCGCCGCCTCGAGCACCGGATGGCTGTACCTGGCCAGGGCGATCCAGGGCGTCGCCGTCGGCGCCTCCACCGGCGCCCTGACGACCTGCCTGGTGGCGGCCGAACCCACCGGCAACCGGGCCAGGGCGTCCCGGGTCGCCGCCATGGTGCTGTGCGCTGGTGCAGGATCCGGGCCGGTGCTCGCCGGCGTCACCGCCAGCTGGCTGCCGGCACCGACCGTGCTGGCGTACCTGATCGAGGTGGCGCTGCTGGTGTCCGCGGTCCCCGCGCTGCTGGCGGCCGTGGCACCCCGGCGGGCGCCGGTCGGGGCTGCTGCACCGGCGGGCGCCGAGCCGCCGCGGGCATCGGCGGCCCGCGAACCGGGGCTTGCCACGGCCAGCGCGCTGAGCGCGCTGACGTGGGCCGTCACCGCCGTGTTCCTCTCGCTGGTGCCCTCGCTGACCGGCCAGTTGCTGCACACCGACAACCTGGCCGTCACCGGAACCGCGGCGGGGCTGTTGCTCATCGCGGCCGGCGGCGTGCAGCCGATCGCCCGGCGGCTGCGTGCGCCGTCCGCGGTGACGGCGGGACTGGCGCTGCTGGCCGTCGGATGCGCGCTGCTGCTGGTCGCCTCGAACGCGCCCGGCCTGGGCCTGCTGCTGTCCGCGGTCGCGATCACCGGTGCCGGGCACGGCCTGATGTTCGCCGCCACCCTCGTGCTGGCCGCTCGCGCCACCGGCAGGCGGAGCCAGGACACCACCTGGGCGGTGTACTACACCGTCACCTACCTCGGCGAGGCGCTGCCGGTGATCGGCATCGGCGTGCTGACTGAGCACCTGGGCCTGACCGGCGCCGTTCGGGCCTTCCTGGTGGCCGCCGGGGCGGCCGCCGTGATCGTCTTGGCCGTCCGGGCCTGGCGCCGTCGGCGACCGCGCGACGGCCGATGGCGAGACGGCCGACAGCGGGACGGCCAGCAGGACGGCCGGAGGGCAGGTTCCACCCGCACGGGCGTCAGCCGGTGGGGTCGGTGACGCGGCCCAGGAACAGCGGGAAACCCGTTGTGGTGTCGTGGATCCAGTACCGGAACGGCCGATCCGCCAGGAACTCCACCGGGTGTGGCTCGTGCTGGCCGGGTGCCGCACCGGCGGCCGCGAGGACGGCGGTGGCGGCGGCCGCCTTGGCGCCGTGCTCGTCCACGCACCCTGCTCGGCGATCCCCGCGCCCGGGAATTAGGCTCGGTCCCGGCCTTGTTGATCATCGGAACCGCCGGAAGGGACACGCCGATGCCGGTCTTCGCCGTCACCTACACCTACGACGAGCGCACCGAGGTGCGTATGCGGGCCAGGCCGGAGCACCGGGCGTTCCTGTCCAGCCTGTTCGACAGCGGCGTGGTGCTGGCCGCGGGCGCGTGGTCCGACGACGGGCAGCCCGGCGGGCTGCTGGTGGTGCGGGCGGCCAGCGCCGGGGACGTCGAGGCGGCGCTGGACGGCGATCCGTACCGCCGCGCGGGCGTGCTGGCCGGCCGGGACATCCGCCAGTGGAGCCAGCTCATGAGCCCCTGGTCGGACTGAGAGCGGCGCCGACCCTGGCCGTCACCCGGCCGCCCGAGCTCGGCCGTCAGCCGGCGGCCCGAGTCCGGCCGTCAGGCGGCGGCCCGGCGCCGGACGATCCCGGTCAGCAGCTCGAGGTATCCGTCGGTAAAGCCGTCACCGCGCTGCAGCCGGTGGTCGCCGCCGGGAAGGATGTGCACGTCGAGCGGGTCCGCTCGCACGGTGGCCAGCAACACCCTGCACTGGCCTGGACCGGAGCCACCTGGTCGTCGACCCCGAGCACGGCCGGTCAGCTCTTGGCGCCCAGCTTGCGGCGCCGCCAGAACGGCAGCGGCTCGTACTTGCGGTCCACCACCCGCTCCTTCATCGGGATGATCCCGTTGTCGGTGATGTGGATGTGCTCGGGGCAGACCTCGGTGCAGCACTTGGTGATGTTGCACAGCCCGATGCCGTGTTCGGCCTGCGTCGCCTCGCGGCGGTCCATCTGGTCCAGCGGGTGCATGTCCAACTCGGCCAGTCGGATGAAGAACCGGGGGCCGGCGTAGGCCTCCTTGTTCTCCTCGTGGTCCCGGATCACGTGGCAGACGTCCTGGCACAGGAAGCATTCGATGCACTTGCGGAATTCCTGGCTGCGCTGCACGTCGACCTGCGCCATCCGGTACTCGCCGGGCTTGAGGTCGGCGGGCGGGGCGAAGGCCGGGACCTCCAGCGCCTTCTGGTAGTTGAACGACACGTCGGTGACCAGGTCCTTGATCACCGGGAAGGTGCGCATGGGGGTGACGGTGACGGTCTGGTCGGGCGAGAAGATGTTCATCCGGGTCATGCACATCAGCCGCGGCTTGCCGTTGATCTCCGCCGAGCAGGACCCGCACTTGCCGGCCTTGCAGTTCCAGCGCACCGCGAGATCGCCGGACTGGGTCTGCTGGATCCGGTGGATGATGTCCAGCACCACCTCACCGTCGTTGACCTCGACGGTGTAGTCGACCAACTCGCCGCCGGACGCGTCGCCGCGCCACACCCGGAAGTGTCCCTGGTAGGCCATCTCTACTCTCCCTCGAGGGGCGCCGGTCCGATACCGGACGCCTCCGCCTCGTCGATCTCGGCGTCCGTGAAGTATTTCTTCAGCTCGCTGCGCTCGAACAGTGCCATCAGGTCGGGGCGGACCGGCGGCGCGAGCTTCTCCGTCACCGACACCCGCCCGTCCTGCATCCGGCACTCCAGCAGCTTCTTTCGCCACTCGGCGTTCATGCCCGGGTGGTCATCGCGGGTGTGCCCGCCGCGGGACTCGGTGCGCAGCAGCGCCGCCCGGGCGATGCAGTGGGACAGCTGCAGCATGTTGTGCAGGTCGAAGCACAGGTGCCAGCCCGGGTTGAAGGCCACCGGCCCGTCGGCGAACAGCTTGGCCGCGCGGGCGTCGAATTCGTCCAGCTTTTCGATCGCCTCGCGGATCTCGCCGTCCTTGCGGATGATGCCGACCAGGGTGTTCATGGTCTGCTGCAGGTCGGCGTGCACGTCGTAGGCGCTCTCGTAACCCTGCTCGCCGACGTGCCGGAACGGTTCCAGCGCCTGCTCGGCGAAGACGTCCAGCTCGTCATCGGAGAATTCCGGCGCACCCGTACCGGCCAGCCCGTCCACGAATGCGGACGCGGCGTCGCCGGCCCGCTTGCCGAACACCGCCAGGTCGGAGAGCGAGTTGCCGCCCAGCCGGTTGGAGCCGTGCATGCCGCCGGCCGCCTCGCCGGCCGCGAAAAGCCCCGGCACGCTGGTCATCTGGGAGTCGGCGTCGACCTCGATGCCGCCCATCACGTAGTGGCAGGTGGGGCCGACCTCCATCGGCTCCTTGGTGATGTCCACGTCGGCGAGTTGCAGGAACTGGTGGTGCATGCTGGGCAGCCGGCGGTGGATGAACTCGGCGCTGCGCCGGGAGGCGATGTCCAGGAAGACCCCGCCGTGCGGGGATCCTCGACCGGCCTTGACCTCGGAGTTGATGGCCCGGGCCACCTCGTCGCGCGGTAGCAGTTCCGGCGGCCGCTTGTTGTTGTCCGGATCGGTGTACCAGCGGTCGCCCTCCTCCTCGGTGGTGGCGTACTGGTCGCGGAATACGTCCGGCACGTAGTCGAACATGAACCGCTTGCCCTCGGAGTTGCGCAGCACCCCGCCGTCACCGCGAACCGATTCGGTGACCAGGATGCCCTTCACCGACGGCGGCCAGACCATCCCGGTCGGGTGGAACTGGATGAACTCCATGTTGATCAGCGTGGCGCCGGCCCGGAGCGCCAGCGCCATGCCGTCACCGGTGCACTCCCAGGAGTTGCTGGTGACCTTGAACGTCTTGCCGATGCCGCCGGAGGCGATGATCACCGCGGGCGCGCTGAAGGCGAAGAATGCCCCTGAGGCGCGCTGGTAGGCGAAGGCGCCGCCCACCGCGCCGTCCCGCGTCAGCAGGGTGGTGACGGTGGTCTCGGCGAAGACCCTGATGCCGGCCTCGTAGTCCCCCAGCTTCTGCTTGTCCTCCTGCTGCAGCGAGACGATCTTCTGCTGCAGGGTGCGGATCAGCTCCAGTCCGGTGCGGTCGCCGACGTGCGCCAGCCGTGGGTACTCGTGGCCGCCGAAGTTGCGCTGGCTGATCTTGCCCTCGGGGGTGCGGTCGAACAGCGCGCCGTAGGTCTCCAGCTCCCACACCCGCATGGGCGATTCCTTGGCGTGCAGCTCCGCCATCCGCGGGTTGTTCAGGAACTTGCCGCCACGCATGGTGTCGCGGAAGTGCACCTGCCAGTTGTCGTGCGGGTTCACGTTGCCCATGGCGGCGGCCATCCCGCCCTCGGCCATCACGGTGTGCGCCTTGCCGAACAGCGACTTGCACACGATGGTGACGGTCTTGCCGGCCTCGCGCGCGGCGATGGCGGCGCGCAGGCCCGCACCGCCGGCGCCGATGATCAGCACGTCCGACGAATGCCGGGTGATCGTCGGCTTCGCGACGGGAGTCGATGGAGAGGTCATGGCGGGACGGCGTCCTTTGTCAGTGAGAAGGCTTCATCAGAAGGAGATGTAGAACAGGTCGGCGAATCCGTAGCCGGCGCCCGCCGCGTGCGCGGCCAGCATCCAGACGTACCAGTCGGTCAGCATCAGGGTGGCCAGCGTGGTCCACGCGAACTCCATGTGCCTGCCGTTGAGCACGCTGACCCAGCCCCACATCTTGTACCGGATGGGGTGGGCCGAGAAGTGCTTGAGCCGGCCGCCGATCACGTGCCGGCACGCGTGGCAGCCCAGCGTGTAGCACCACAGCAGGATCGCGTTCGCGGCCATCAGCAGCGTGCCGAACCCGAATCCGTGCCGCAGCGAGTCGATCACGTCCCAGGTGAGCACCAGCCCGACCAGGAACGCGGCGTAGAAGAAGTAGCGGTGCGCGTTCTGGATGATCAGCGGGAAGCGGGTCTCCCCGGAGTACTTGGAGTGCGGCTCGGGCACCGCGCACCCGCTCGGCGAGCGCCAGAAGCTGCGGTAGTAGGCCTTGCGGTAGTAGTAGCAGGTCAGCCGGAAGCCGAGCACGAAGATCAACGCGATCAGCGCGGCCGGCAGGAACGCCGGATACCAGGAGCCGAACCATTGCCCGAATCCCTGGGCCTCTGGCGGGCAGGTGGCCGTCACACACGGCGACGCGAACGGCGTCAGGTAGTGCGGCAGCGCCGGATCGACGGCTCCCCCGCCTCCCGGCGCATAGCTCGTCTGGGCGGCGAAGAAGTACTTATTGACGAACGCGCGGACGGTCGCGTAGATCACCCAGATCGCCAGCAGGATCCAGGTGACCAGCGGCTGGGCCCACCACCTGTCGACCCGCAGGGTGCGCTTGCCGAGGGCAGCGCGTCCCGGCGCGTCGACCCCCTGCGGTGCTTTCGCCTGAACCATCAGTTCTCGCCCTCGTCGTCGGCCCACCGGCCGGTCCCGTGCCGACCCTGCCGGCCGGCTGCTACGTGTTCGGTTGTCCGCCCGTCTGCTCCGGCGCGGCGCCGGGCGCGGACAACCGTCCTATCATCGGCCCTGCGCTCCCGGCCGGGTCGGCCGGGGTGCGGTCGGCGATGATCGACCTTGGGAAACTATCAACCGATGAGCGCGTAGTCGGCAACTCGGCACGCGGCGTGGCCGTGGCGCACGGTGTCGGTTTGATCACGTTCCGGCGGGCACCGCCTGGTCGGCGGCATCCCTGACCGGCACATCCCGGTCGCCGGCACCCTGCTGGGACGGCTCGGCGCTGTCGGCTTCGTCACCGCTGTGTATCCCGTCACCGCCGTGTGCCCCGTCACCGCCGTGTGCTCCGTCACCGCCGGCCGTGCCGCCCGCAGCGCCGGTGCCGCCGGGTTCCCTGATGCGCTGGCTGATGACCTGGCTGATGCCGTCCCCGCGCATGGACACGCCGTAGAGCACGTCGGCGGCCTCCATCGTGTACTTCTGGTGGGTGATCACCAGCAGCTGGGAGGAGCTGCGCAGCTCGTGCAGCAGTCCCACCAGCCGGGTCAGGTTGACCTCGTCCAGCGCCGCCTCGACCTCGTCGAGCACGTAGAACGGGCTGGGCCTGGCCCGGAAGATCGCCACCAGCAGCGCGACGGCCACCAGCGAGCGCTCCCCTCCGGACAGCAGGGACAGCCTCTTGACCTTCTTGCCGGGCGGGCGGGCGGTGACGTCCACCCCGGTGGCCAGCAGGTCGGACGGATCGGTGAGCAGCAACTCGCCCTCGCCGCCGGGGAACAGCGCGGCGAACACGGTGCGGAACTCGGCGGCGACGTCCTGGTAGGCGCTGGTGAACAGGGCCAGGATCTTCTCGTCCACCTCCTTGACCACGGCCAGCAGGTCCTTGCGGGTGGACCGCAGGTCCTCCAGCTGGGTGGACAGGAACGCGTGCCGCTCCTCCATGGCGGCGAACTCCTCCAGCGCGAGCGGGTTCACCTTGCCCAGCAAGGTCAGGTCCCGCTGGGCACGCTTGGCACGGCGCTCGGCGCTGGGCCGGTCGAACGGCATCGGGGCAGGGGCGCTGACCTGCTCGCCGCGCTCCTTGGCCGCCTCGTACTCGCTCATCTCCAGCGCGGACGGCGGCACCGGCACGTCCGGCCCGAACTCGGCCAGCAGGTCGTCCACGCCGATCGCATAGTCGGTGCTCGCGGTCTCGGCGAGCTGCTCCATGCGCAGCCGCTGCTGGGCGCGCAGCACCTCGGTGGAGTGCACGGAGTCGGTCAGCGAGTCCCACTCGGCCTGCAGCGCCGACGCCGACGAGCGCGCGGACGCGGCGGCCTGCTCGGCGGCGGCGCGGTCGGCCTCGGCGGCCGACCGGGCGGACGCGGCGGCGGTGACGGAGTTCGCCAGCTTGTCGGCGATCCGATGGCCGATCTCGGCGACGCGGCCGGCCAGCGCGGCCCCGGCGGCCCGCCGGGCCATCGCCTGCTCGGCCCGGGCCCTGGCCTCCCGCTCGGCCTTCGCCGCGCGACGCAGGCTCTCGGCAGCCC
>JBIQML010000021.1:0-18983 GCA_044463405.1 Nakamurella lactea
GTTCCGCTCGGTCCCGATGATGGCGGCGGCCGAGAGCCACGACAACAACTCCGGCCCGCTGACCGACGTCTACGCCCGGATGCACGAGATCGCCGCCGAACCCGGCGTGCTGGATGCCTCGATGTTCCTGACCCAGCCGTGGCTGGACGTGCCCGACCTCGGCTGGACCGCGGTCGTGGTGAGCGACGGGGATCCCGTCCTCGCGCAGGCCCGCGCCGACGAGCTTGCCGGGATGCTCTGGGACCGTCGGGAGGCAACGCTGGTGCGCAAGGTACCGGTGCGCATGGCGACCGCGGACATCAGGGCCCGGCCGGGCCGCGAACGCCCGATCGTGCTCTCCGACGGCGCGGACAGCCCCACCGCCGGCGCCAAGAGCGACGGGAACCTGCTGCTGCGGGCGCTGCAGGACGACCCGGTCGACGGGCCCGTCCTGCTGACCGTCACCGACGCGCCCGCGGCCGCCGCCTGTCACGCCGCCGGGGTGGGGGCCGAGATCACGGTGCCGGTCGGCGGGACGCTCGCGCCGGAGTTCTTCGACCCGGTTACGGTGACCGGACGGGTGGTGACGCTGTGCGACGGCGAATTCGTCTCCCGGTACCCGAACCAGCCGGCTCACGCAGGGCCGACGGCCGTGCTACGAACCGGATCCGGGGCCGCGGGGCCGGGCATCAGCATCGTGCTGACCAGCGCGCCGGTGCGGCTGCTGGATGCCGAGCTATACCGGCGCGTCGGGCTGGATGTCGGCTCGGCGGCGGTGGTCCAGGTCAAGTCGTCGGGCGGCTTCCGGGCGACCTACGAGCCGCTGGCCGACCGGATCATCGAACTGGACACCCGGGGACCGGCCGACCACGAGTTGACCCGCCTGCCGTATCAGCGGATCTCCCGGCCCTGCTGGCCGTGGGATGCCGACACGCCGGGCCCCTGGTGATCGGCCGAGGAGGACCAACCATGCTGACTGCGCTACCCGCCGTCCGGCTGCGCGAGTTGATCGGCCGCGGCGAGATCTCGCCCGTGGAGCTGCTGGAGGCGTGCATCGAACGCATCGAGCGGATCAATCCCGCCGTGAATGCCGTCACCGCCACCTGCTTCGCCCGTGCCCGGCACGAGGCGGGGCGGGCCGAGGCGGCGGTGCGGGCGGGCGAGACGCTCGGGCCGTTGCACGGATTGCCGTTGGGCGTGAAGGATCTGGAGAGCACCGCCGGCCTGCTGACCACCCGCGGCTCGCCGCTGCTGCGCGAGAACGTGCCCGCGGAGGACGGTGTCGCCGTCGCGCGGCTGCGGGCCGCGGGCGCCATCGTGGTCGGAAAGACCAACGTCCCGGAGTGGGGTGCCGGCGCGAACAGCCGGAACCCGGTGTGGGGCGCCACCGGGAACCCGTTCGACCCCATGCTGAATGCCGGGGGATCGTCCGGCGGGTCGGCGGTCGCGTTGGCGTGCGACATGGTGCCGCTGGCCACCGGCAGCGACACCGGTGGCTCGCTGCGCATCCCCGCGGCGCTGTCCGGGGTGGTCGGATTCCGGCCCTCGCCCGGCCTGGTTCCCGCAGAGCGCCGGGACCTGGGGTTCTCGCCGCTGGCGGTGATCGGACCGATGGGTCGTACGGTCGCCGACACCCGGCTGCAACTGTCCGCGATGGTGGGCCGGCACGACGTCGACCCGCTGACCTACCCGATCGGTAGCGCGGAGTTCGCCGGAGATTCCACGGCTGTGCTCGAGATCGGCGGGCTGCGGGTGGCCTACACCGAGGACTTCGGGATCTGTCCGGTCGACCCGGAGATCCGCGCGGCGTTCCGGGGCACCATCGACGCGCTGCGCCCGCTGGTCGGCGACTGCCGGCCGCTGGATGTCGACATGGGCGAGGCGGATCGGTGCTTCGACGTGCTCAGGGCGATCGGGTTCGTCTCCGGGTTCGGGGAGATCTACCGGCGCGATCCGGAGTCGTTGGGCCCCAACGTGCGTGCCAACTGCGAACTCGGCGCCGCGATGACCCTGGCCGACGTCGGCTGGGCCGAGCGCGAGCAGACCGCGATCTTCCGCCGGTTCAACCGGGTCTTCGCGGACGTGGACGTGGTGCTGGCCCCCGTCACCCCCGTCAGCCCGTTCCCGTGGAGCACGCTGTACCCGGACGAGGTGGACGGGGTGCCGGCCCGGAACTACTACCACTGGCTGGGTCTGACGTACCTGGTGACGCTGACCAGCAACCCGGCGCTGTCGCTGCCGTGCGGGACGGACGGACGTGGCATGCCGTTCGGACTGCAGATCATCGGCCGGCACCGCGGGGATCGGCGGTTGCTCGATGCCGCGCAGGCGATCGAGGCGGCGCTGTCCGGCACCGACCGGGCCCGACCGGTGCCGGACGAGGCCCGGCTCGACCGGCCGGTCCCCGAGTTGCGCAGCATCGTCACCGCCCCGCCGCCGGCCGACCTGGTCCGGGACACCCCCTCCCGCATGGATCAACATCCGCCGCATGCATGAACGTCGCCGAATTGTGACGCCTGATACCGATGGGACGAACTTCGTGCCTGCTGTGGAAGTTGATCCATGCCGGAGCGGGCGGGGCGGGGGTGGCCCGTTGACCGGGACCGGAACCGGATCTACGCTGGCCGAAGATTCCGGAATAGATATTTCAGGCTATGAAACGGAGCGGTGACGTGGCACATCGGGTGGCGCTGGCCGGATTGGCCAGGGAGGGCAACACCTTCGCCGGTGGTGTCGGCACCATCGAGGACTTCAAGCAGAACACCTTCCTGTTCGGCGCGGACGTCCTCGCCGTCGGAAAGCAGAACGACTCCATCGCCGGCGCCATGCAGGTCGCCGAGGAACGCGGCATCGAACTGGTTCCCACCTTCCATGCGCGCAGCATCAGCGGCCCGTCCGTGGCGGCTGCCGACCACGCGGAGCTCAAGCGCCTGGTTCTGGACGGCCTGGCGGGGGTGCTGGACACCGTGGACGGCATCTACCTGCGGCTGCACGGCGCGATGACGGCCGAGGGCTGTGACGACGTCGAGGGGGACCTGCTGACCGCCGTGCGGGATCTGGCCGGACCCGGCATGCCGATCGCGGCAAGCTTCGACCTGCATACCCATGGCACCGCGACGATGGCCGCGGCGACGCCGATGATCGCCGGATTCCAGACGTACCCGCATGTGGACATGGTGAACACCGGCCGGCGCGCGATGGCGCTGCTGGTCGACGTGTTGGACGGAACCACCGCGCCCACCGTCGGTTTCCGCAAGATTCCCGTGATGTCCGCCTCCGAGGTGCACAACACCACCACCGGTCCGGTCGCCGAGGTGATGGCGCGGCTGCACGAGATCGAGTCGCTGCCCGGAGTGCTGGACGCGACCATCTTCTGCACGCAGCCCTGGCTGGACGTCACGGACTACGGCTGGTCGGTGTTCGTGGTGACCGACGGCGATCGGGACTCCGCGCAGCGCTACGCCGACGAGCTTGCCGCCGCGCTGTTCGACCGGCGGGAACGCCTGGTGGTCACCAAGGAGCCGCTGGCCGACGCCCTGCGGCGTGCCAGGCAGGCGGACCCCGCCGCCGGTCCGGTGGTGCTCGGGGACGGCGCGGACAGCCCCTCGGCCGGCAGCACGGGGGACAGCGCCGAGTTCCTGGCGGCGGTGCTGGCGGAGCCGGTCGGTGGCCCGGTCTACTGCTCGATCACCGACGCCGCCGCCACCCAGGCGTGCTTCGACGCCGGCGTGGGCGGATCAGTGACCACCACGGTGGGCGGGACGCTGTCCCCGCAGTTCTTCTCGCCAACCGAGGTGAGCGGCACGGTGGTGACGTTGGGGGATGGGCGATTCGGCGACCCGCGGCGGCCGGTGAGCTGCGGGCGGTTCGCCGTGCTGTCGATCGGCGAGGTCTCGCTGGTGGTCAGCGAGTTCTCCACCTCGATGGTCGATCAGCGGTTGTACGACAGGGCCGGGCTGGACGTCAGCCGGGCCCGGGTCGTGCAGGCCAAGTCCGCCGGCCAGTATCGCGACGGCTATGCCGATGTCGCGGCGGAGATGATCGACCTGGACATGCGCGGGCCGGCCCAGCACGACCTGCTCACGCTGCCGTTCCGGCGGATCCCGCGGCCGATCTGGCCGTTCGATCCGGACGTCGAGCGCGGCTTCTAGCCCGCGCGGCAGCGGGGCGCGGACGGATTGCTCAGAGCTCGCTGTTGCGCCCCGCCAGCGGGCCCACCGTGAAGCCCTGCACCGGGGTCAGGTGTTCCGGTCCGATCTCGGTCACCCGGTGCACGCCCAGTTCGGCCATCACCGCGACGATCTCACCGTGGAACAGCTCGAACAGCCGGTACACGGCGGCCTCGCCACCGGCGCCGAGCGCGAACGCCGCCAACCTCCCGACCGCCACCGCGGTGGCGCCCAGCGCGAGCGCCTTGACCACGTCGGTGCCCCGTCTGATCCCGCTGTCGAATACGATCGGGACCCGGCCGGCAGCCTCGTCGGCGATCCCGGACAACGCCTCGATGCTGGCGGGCGTGCAGTCCAGGTTGCGCCCGCCGTAGTTGGACACATACAGCCCGGCGGCGCCGTAGTCCAGCACCCGGCGGGCATCGCCCACCTGCTGGATCCCCTTGAAGAACCAGGGGATCTCGCAGCGCGCGGCCAGCCGTCGAAAGCGCTCCCAGTCCCACGCACGGTCGGATTCCGCCTGTTCCGCCGTCGGCTCGGGCTCGCCGGGAATGTCGTTGGCGCGGCTGTAGGGGCGCAGATCCACCCGGTGCTCGTGGACCCGCTCCCGCCACGCGTGCGTCGGCAGGTGGGTGAACAGGATGTAGCGATACCCGGCGGCTGCGGCTCGCTCGGCCATGGCGAGCGTCTCGCGCTCGGAGCGGTTCAGCCCGAGCTGGAACATGCCTTGGCTGCCCTCCGCGGCACCGGCGATGTCCTCCAGGCTGTGACTGCTGCCGTGCGGGGCGACGTTGCTGGTGCCGAACCGGTGGACCGCCCTGGCCACCGCGAGATGCCCGTCCGGGTGGATCCAGCCGTCGTTGCCGAACGGGGCGGCCATCACCGGCAGCGACAGCGAGATGGCGCCCAGCGACGTGCGGGTGTCCGGCATCGGCAGGCCGGACATCAACTGTGACCGCAACTCCCAACGGCCGAACGCCTGCTTGTTGCGCTGAGCGGTGGACTCGGCGCTGGCGCCCAGTTCGATGTAGTCGAACACCTCCGGCCGCATGGCCTGCTTGGCCAGGGCGACGAGTTCCGGGATGCTGCCCGCCTGGGCGGGGTCCGTGCCGTTCATCGTCCGCCCCCCGGCACCGCGGAAGCGGTCGGCCGTGGTATCTGGTTGTGCACCTGCTCGGGCGGGACCAGCGGCTCGGCGAGCATCTCCCGGAACAGGCGCTCGCGCCGGTTCAGGGCATCGCGCTGCGCGCCGGACAGCGTCACCCAGGCCGGCGGCGCCGGAGGGAATATTGGATCCAGCCGCCGGCCCCCCACGAACGTCGCCGTGTTGCGAAGCCGCTGTGTCGAGGTCCTCGTCACCCCGTGCACGTCGCCCAACGCCGTCGGTGTCTCGACGATCTGGAACAGCGCCAGGTCGGCCGGCGCGCCGGGAGACAGGGTGCCCCCCGGCAGGCCGAGCACCGCCGCGGGCGCTGCCGTGGCGGCCCGGACCGCGTCGACCAGCGACATGCCGGCGGCGAGCATCTTGGCCATCACGGTGGGCAGGTCGAAGGCCGGACCGCTGGCGCACAGCACGTGCAGGTCGCTGGAGATCACGTGCGGTGGCATGCCCTGCTTCAGGTATGCCTCCAGCACGGCGAAGCTGAAACCGCCGGCACCGTGGCCGATGTCGAACACCACACCGCGCCGGTAGGCATCCTGCAGGCTGTCTCGGACCGGGCCGGGCTCGGTGATGCCAATGGCACCCTTGCCCGCGCAGTGCGTGACGATGTCACCCGGGCGCAGAAGGTCCACCACCTCGTTCAGCCCGAACGGGCCGCGGCCGATGTGCACCATCACCGGTACCCCCGCGGCCTCCCCCACCTCGAGCGCGATCTGCAACGGCCGCAGGCCGTTCTGGCCGACGGTCGAGGAGTCCATCCGAACCTTGATGCCGCGCACCGCGTCGCGATGACGGCTGATCGCGGCGAGCGCCGCGCCGGGGTCCAGGAAGGCCAGATCGCGGGACTCCCCGGTGCGCGCCGAGAGCCCGTGCGCGGAGATGTGCAGCAGGATTACGCTGCGCACCGCGAAATCCCGCCGAGCGGCCAGCAACGCGTCCAGTCCGTAGGCGCCGGCGCTGCCCGCATCCACCCAGGTGGTCACGCCGGTGTACCAGGCGATGGGATCGGGGTGCAGCCCCCAGAAGCTGCCGCCGGCATGCAGGTGGGTGTGCATGTCGATCAGTCCCGGGACGAGCAGCAGCCCGCGAGCCGGCAGCTCGGTATGGGCTGGGGCCGACGGGATGTCGCCGACCGCCCGGATGCGCCCGTCTGCGACGGCGACGTCCCCCACGGTGTCGATCCCATTGGCCGGGTCCAGGATCCGGGCGCCCGTCACGCGCAGGTCGTCCATCAGCGACACTCCAGGGATATCTCGCAGTTGAAAAGAGTATTTCACCTGCCGGTCCCGCGATGCCGTCAGGGCCGCCCACAGCCACCGGTGTGTCGGCGTCCGCGAGCACGTGGCGCCGATGGCGCAAGCGCCGAGAGGGCCCGACGAGCGGGAGCCTCGACCGCCGGATACCGTCGCTCGCATCCGGCGAAGGGACCGCGCATTCATGAGACACGCATTCATCGGCAGCATGGGCACCGCCGACGAGCCGGCCCGGGGCATCGGCGTGCTGCACCTGGCCGGCACGAGCTCGACGATCCTGGGCATGCAGGCGAGCGGCGTCGCCAATGGCATGTACCAGGCGCCGTCCGTCGACGGCGGAGTGCTCTACACGACGCACACCTTCGCCGATGGCCGGGTCAGCGCCCTGGCCCGATCCGGACGCGAACTGGCCGAGCTGGGCGAACCGCGATCGAGCGGCGGAGGGATCCCGTGCCACCTCACGGCCCACCCGGCCGGGCGCCACCTGCTGACCGCCAACTACTCCACCGGATCCGTCGCGGTGCACCCGATCCGGCCCGACGGCAGCCTGGCCGAGGCGAGCCAGGTGATCGGCCACCGGGGCAGCGGGCCGGACAGCCCGCGCCAGGACGGGCCGCATCCGCACATGGTGCTCTGCGATCCGCGGACCGATCCAGATCGTGGGGACGTGCTGGTCGCCGACCTGGGCACCGACACCGTGTACCGGTACCGGTTGGACGTGCCGTCGGGTCGCCTGTCGGAGGTCGGGCGGATCGCAATGCCCCCCGGAACCGGGCCCCGTCACCTCGCCGTGCGCGGCCGGTACGGCTACGTGGTGGGCGAACTGGCATCGACCGTCACGGTGGTCGACCTGGCGGCATCCCCGCCGTCGGTGCTGGCAACGGTCGCGACGCGGCTGCGACCCGGCTCCGAGCACAGCCAGCCGTCGGCGGTGACGATGTCCCCGGACGGCCGCGTGCTGTACGTGTTGAACCGGGGGCCGGACAGCATCGCGACGCTCACCGTGGATGGTCCCGAGATCCGGCTGGTCGACGAGGTGGGTTCGGGAGGTGCCCAGCCGTGGGACGCCGTCATCGACGACGGGTTCCTCTACGTGGCCAACCAGCATTCGAATGCGGTGACGGTGTTCCGGCTCGACCCGCGCACCGGCATGCCGGAGTCGACCGGGCATGCGGTGCCCTTCCACCGGCCGGTCTGCATCACCCCGATGGCGTCCTGACCGCGCCGACGGGCAGGTCCCGCCCGGAAACCGACGACGAGTCCGGCCGCGCCGGGCACGCTGTCCGGGCGCGACGCCGCTCCGATCGTGCGGCGAGCACGCTGCCGTCCCCCCGGGCAGATACCAGTAGATACAAGTGACGTATCATCCGGTGACATCCTGGGGTCGGCCGGCGGCCGACCCCAATCAGGCGGCCGACCGGGAGACTCGATGACCAGTAACGGCAGGACCGGAACCCGGGTGCACGTTCTCGGATCCGGCACACCGACACCGACGCCACAGCGCTTCGGCTCCTCGTTCGCCGTCGAGGTGGGCGACCAGACCCTGATGGTGGACTGCGGACCGGCCGCCACGGCGAAGCTGGTGCAGGCCGGGCTGTGGCCGACGGACGTCTCGGAGTTGTTCATCACGCATCACCACTTCGACCATTCGGTCGACCTGCCGTGCTTCCTGCTGACCAGGTGGGACCAGAGCATCGGGGCGGAGGCACCGCTGCGCATCCGGGGGCCGCAGCCGACCGAGTGGGTCGTGGACCGGCTGATCGGGCCGGAGGGCGCCTTCCGGCACGACTGGCGTGCCAGGGTGAACTGGATCTCCAGCCAGCGGGTCTACGTCAACCGCGGTGGGACGCTGCCCCGGCCGGCTCCCTCGTTCGACGTGCAGGACATCGTGGTCGGTGACGTGCAGACCGGCCCAGGCTGGACCATGCGAACCGGCCTGGCACGGCATGCGCAGCCCTGGCTGGACGGCATCGCCTACCGCCTGGAGACCGAGCAGGGCAGCATCGTGTTCACCGGCGACACGGAACCCTGCGAGGAGATCGTGGAACTGTCCTCCGGCGCCGACCTGATGTTCTGCATGTGCTGGGACAACCAGGCCGACATGGACGAGTGGGGCGAGTCGGAGGGCCAGTGCGGCACCGACGGCGCCGCCGGGATGGCCCAGAAGGCGGGCGTGAAGCGGCTCGTGCTGGTGCACACCGGCCCCGCCGTCTCCCGCCCGGACAGCAGGGACGCGGCCGTGCAGCAGGTGTCCGACATCTTCCACGGCGAGATCGTCTTCGCCGACGAGCTGATGTCGATCGAGCTGTAGCGCCATGACGGGATCCGCATCCTCGGCGCAGGGCGGTGCAGCGCGGCGCCTGCCGGGCGCCGAGTCCGACGCGCTGCACGAGCGTCTGGCGGGTGAGTTGCGCGATCTCGCCCGCAGCCTGCCGGAACAGGCGGTGCTGCCGTCCGAGTCGGACCTGATGCGGCGGTTCCGGGTCAGCCGCACCACGGTTCGCAGGGCATTGAAGACACTGGTGGCCGAGGGCCTGCTCACCCGCAGACAGGGCCTGGGAACGTTCGTCGCCCGGCGCCGGGTCGGCCATCCGCTGACCGATCTCGGCGGCTTCGTCGAGGCGTTCACCCGGCACGGGCTGGAGGTGGACTCCGAGCTGACGTCCTTCGGCTGGGCCGCCGACGCCGCCGACCTGCCCGACGGAGCGCCACCGGACTCCGGCGGGGGACTCGCATTCCGGCGGGTCTACCGGGTGGACGGGTCCGTCTGGGCCGTGGCGGACTGCTGCGTGTTCGAACCATACGGGTCGGGGATCAGCCGGGCGGACCTGCAGCGAGACCCGAGCTTCGAGCTGCTGCAGGAGCGATTCGGCTCACCGATCACCGGCAGCGAGATCACGGTCGGCATCGGAGATGTCGCGCCCGATGTCGCCGCGCTGCTCGGGGCGCGGTCGGCGTCGGAGGTGCTGCAACTGCGCAGGTTGCTCAGCGGGATCGGCGGCACGCCGGTGCAGTACGCGATCTACCGCGTGCCGGCCGACCGTTTCGAATTCACCGTCACCGAACCCGTTCCCCCCGGTGCCGGAACGTCCCTGGGGCACTCGCCGCGGTTGCGCGTGCTGCCCGGCGCTGGTCGGTGACGCGGTCCGCCCGGTCTCCGAGCCATCACGCCATGACCGGCCCCTCGGACTTCGGGATCCGCGGCAGCAACAGCAGCGCGACCAGCAGCGCGGCGACGGCGAAAGCCGCGTCGACGATGAACCCGCCGCGGAGGACCGCTGTCCGCGCGGCGATCTGGCCCAATGCCGCTCGAGGAGCCGTGTCGGGTGGCCTTGTACGAGTCGGCGAAGTGGACGCAAGATGTTGCGCTCTGAAGACGGAGTTCGCCCGAGTGTACGGGGACGCATCCAACCATGGACGGGAACTGCACCGACGTGGATAGGCCACCCGTCAATGGCTGTCGGTGTGTCGGCGGTTCCAACTCGACAGATAGTGGGCATGTTCCCCGCACCAGCGGTAGACGGTCTGGGAGGTGATTGGTAGGTCGTCGGGGTGTTCATGGCGGGCGCGGATGAGCGGACCGAGGTAGGCGGTGAGCTTATTGACCGTGTTGATCGACATGCCGGTGGCGGCCGCGAGGCTGGGGGCGTCGCAGGCGCGGTGCGCGGCGATGGCTCCTGCGAGGTGGGCGGCGGCCTGACCGCGGCGCCCCTTTGTGAAATAGGTTTCGATGGGGAGCATGGCGGCGGGAACGCCCGTGGGGTACTGATCGACGGGGAGTCGCTTGCCGGCGGCCGCGATGGTGATTGCTTGGGCGAGTTGTGCCGGGCCAACAGTTTTGTAGATGACGCCGACGACCTCGGGGTGGGTGAGTGCTTCGGCGAGGTGATCAAGTTCCAGGCTCTGGCCTTGCGCGGCGATGATGACCGGTGCGACGCGATCTTCCTCCCGCAGGGCAGCGATCACGTCCAGCCCGTCGAAAGCGTATTCCAGGCGGGGGTCGTTCCAGATGAGATCGGTGAGCACGGCGTCGTAGCGGACTCGGCCGCGTACCGCGAGGCGCAGTTGGTGGGGGTTGATGGCGGCGGTGACGTCGGCGGCGGGGAGTTCTCGTTTGATCAGCGGGGAGACGATGTGGACGGTGCCCGCCGCTACGAGGACGCGTAGTTGATCTGACACGTACCAGATTTTGCTCGTTACGGCTAGGATGAGCAATTTCAAACCTGTGAGCCCCGTCGACGTGTCGACCTCTGTCGGTTCTGCGTGGAAATTGGTAAACGCGCTTCTTGTTCCGCGCGCCTGTACGGGTGAAGCTGATCCTGTTGTTGTGACTCTGTGTGATGCTGCAATGGGTAGGTACCGGCGCGTCTGGTGGCCCCGACTGAGGCATCGACCGCACAGGACTCTGCGATCAGCGTGTCGTCCTGCGGTCACCGAGCATGAAAGGGACTGAAGATGATCCGTTACCGCCCGCTGATCGCCCTCGTCGCCGCCGTGTGTCTGGGGGGCCTCCTGACTACCCCGGCAACTGCAGAAGCCCCCACCGGTGCCTCGCAACAGGCTGGCGCGTCGAGCACCGGCACGATCTCGGGGAAGATCACCCAGGCCAGTGATGGCTCGGACGCGGAAAATGTTTGCGCGCTGGTCTACGCCGCTTCGGACACTTATGACTACGATGCTGTGGGCGGGGCGTGTTCGGATGATCGCGGCGACTACTCGGTGGATGGCCTCAGTGCCGGTCAATACCTGATTCAGTTCGTTGACGGGGATACGAGCCGGCACGACGTTCCGCAGTGGTGGAACGGCAAGTCGAGTTCGGACGTCGCCGCAATCATCAAGGTCGACGCGGGTTCAACCGTCACCGTCAACCCGGTGATGCAGGCTGGCGGCTGGATAACCGGCACGGTCACTGACTCGGTGACAGGCGACCCGATCACGAATGAATGTCTGGTCAAGGTTTACGACAATGATGGCGACGACAGAGGTGGACTCGCGTACGTGGATGACGATCAGGACTCTGCCGAAGCGTACGTCGACTATGGCGTCTGCACCGATGACTCGGGCCACTACATCACCGGCGGAATGGCGCCCGGTAAATACACGTTGTCGTTCAACGAATATGGCTACGACGAGAGCTATGCCGCCCAGTGGTATGACAACGAGCCCGCCGAGGACAGTGCCGACGCAGTTGAGGTCACAATCGGCCAAGGACGTTCTGCTGATGCAGCTTTGGAGCCAACACCAACGTTCACCGTCTCAGGCACGGTCACGGATAGCAGCGGTTCCGGAATCGAAAATGTGGATGTCTATTTTTACAACGACGGCGGGTATGTGGATGACGGCTACACCAACGGTGACGGCGCCTATTCGATCGACGTACCGAAGGGGAGTTATCAAGTTAGGTTTTTCCCACCATCCGATTCCGGTTACACGGACCAGTGGTACAACGACAAACCTGATCAGGGTAGCGCCGACACCCTCGCCGTCACCGGCAATATGAGTGGAATCAACGCGACACTTGCCAAGGGTGGCACGATCACGGGCACGGTGACCGACCAGGGCAGCGGAACCGGTCTGTCCGGCATCGATGTCGAAGCGTATACGCAGGACTATCAAACCGATGTATACGCGACAACAGGTGACGACGGCAGATATACGCTTACTGGACTGCCGGGCGGCAGTTACACTGTCGAGTTCTCGGGCGATCCGTACAATGACCCGGACACGAGCGCGTACCTTTCCCAGTACTACGACGGTCACGTGGCAACCGATGATGCCATCAGCGACCCGGTATCGGTCACTGCCGGCAGCACTACGGACGGCATTGATGCCACCATGGCCAAGGGGGCGACGATCAGCGGCACCATCACCGATGCCGCAACGGGAGCGCCCCTGAGCAACATCTGCGTGTACCCGATGCCGACGGCCAACGACGGAAGCGGCTACTACGGCGGGACGAGGGCCTGCACCGACGGCGAGGGTCACTACACGACCGCCGGCGTCCCGAGCGGGAGCTACAAGCTGGACTACACGAACTACAACGGCCGCTACATCGAGCAGTGGTATGACAACCAGCCCGACTCCGACAATGCGAACACTGTCGAGGTGACCCAGCCTGAAGCTAAGAGTGGTTACGACGTGACAATGCACCTGGGTGGGGACATCAGCGGCACGGTAACCGCACAGAAGGACAGCTCGCCACTTTCTGGCATCTGCGTGAAGCTGACACCGGTCGGTGGCGGGACGACGATCGACGGTGGCTGCACCGCCGACGACGGCACGTACACAACCTCGTCGGTGCCAGGCGGCCAGTACGACGTCCAGTTTATCGACGATTCCGGCGTCTACACGAGCCAGTACTACAACCAGGAGCCGGACCTGGCGCACGCCGATCCGGTCACGGTCAACGTCGGCCAGACCACCAGCGGCGTCGACGCACAGTTGAGCGGGCAGACGGTCCCAGGTGCGCCGACGAACGTGCAGGCGACCGCCGGGGACGCCGCGGCGACGGTGACATTCGACGCGCCAGCCTCGACCGGTGGTTCGCCGATCACCGGATACGCGGTCATCCCATCACCGGCGTGCGACGGCTGCACAGGGACCACCACGGCGAGCACCAGCGCGACGGTCAAGGGACTGGAAAACGGAACGGCGTACACGTTCACGGTCACCGCGACCAACAGCACCGGCACCGGGCCGGCCTCGGAACCGTCGAACGCGGTCACGCCGACGCCTTCCGGAGGTGGCACGGTCAGCGCACCTGGCGCGCCGACGAATGTGTCCGCTACCGTCAACGTATCCCAGGTAAAGGTCTCTTACAGCGCGCCGGCCTCGGATGGCGGTGCGCCGATCACCGGCTACGCGATCACCCCGTCACCTGCGTGCGGCAGCTGTGCCGGGCTGACCTCGACGGGTACCAGTTCGACGATCACCGGTCTGACCACCGGTCAGGCCTACACGTTCACGGTCGCCGCGACCAACAGCGCCGGCACCAGCGACGCGTCTGCGCCATCCAATGCGGTGACGCCGACCGCCGAGGCGCAGAGCCCGGAGAGTGCCTCGACGAACGACCCATCCCAGGCGGCATCGGTGACCAACAACGGCACGACGGCCACTGCCAGCGGTGGCACCGGCACGGTGACAGTGGCGCAGTACCCTGGCATCCCAGCGGCGGCTCCAACGTTTGACCCTGCGGGTTCCTACTTGGATGTGTCGGTGACGCACGCCAGCACGTTCACCTCGGTGCTGATCAAGGATTGCAACCTTCACACTGGAATCTCGCTGTACTGGTGGGATCCGATTGGCGGGGTCGACAAAGCCGGAAGGTGGGAGCCGGTGCTCGGCGACCCGACCGACACCAGCGGCCTGCCTGGCTGTCTAAGCGTGACGATCGACTCGCATTCCAGCCCGAGGATTGACCAGTTGAATGGAACTATTTTCGGTGTTGGGAACCCGCAGAGCACACCATCGGCGCCGCGCCAGGTGACGGCTACGGCCGGCGACGGGCAGGCTAGCCTCACCTGGAACCCGCCGGCAGATGAGGGATCGAGTCCGATCATCGGCTACCAGGTGACCACTGAGCCGGGCGGCGCGAGTGAGCAGGTCACCGGCACGATGGCAACGATCACCGACCTGACTAATGGCACGACCTACACCTTCAGCGTGGCGGCAGTCACCAGTGTGGGCACCGGTCCGGCTGCCACATCTAACCCGGTCACGCCAACGGGCTGCACCAGTAGGCCGTATGACGATGTGCCGGTGTCGAGTACGTTCTGCGGTGACATCCGCTGGTTGAAGGCCCAGCACATCACCAAGGGCTACCTGGATGGTGGGTTCCATCCGACCGCGAAGATCACCCGGCAAGCCATGGCCGCGTTCATCTACCGGTTGTCCAACCCGGGCAAGGCTGACCCGATCTGTACCGGCAGGCCGTATGACGATGTGCCGGTGTCGAGTACGTTCTGCGGTGACATCCGCTGGTTGAAGGCCCAGCACATCACCAAGGGCTACCTGGATGGTGGGTTCCATCCGACCGCGAAGATCACCCGGCAAGCCATGGCCGCGTTCCTGCACCGCATGGCAACGCAGTAGCGCAGCGGTGAGCGGCGATGTGCACGTTGGTGGACAAGCCAGGCTTGTCGCCGTTCATCGTTGCCCTCGAGAGACGGTGCCGCTTGGCCGCCAGCGTTCTCCCGCGCCGACCGGCGCGTTCGCGGGCGTGCTGGTTGGTGCCCCCGGTGAGACTCGAACTCACACTGGACGGGTTTTGAATCCGTTGCCTCTGCCAATTGGGCTACGGGGGCTCGGTGGCCGCGCCCGCGCGCGACCCACCCGTTGATCGTACCGGGCACGGTGGAGCGCCGAATCCCCGTCACCGCCGACTCTGCGTAACGAACGGAGCGCGCTACGTATATAGAGGAGGCGTGGGCATCAACGAGTCCGACCGCGGCGTCGGCCCGTGAGCGCCCGGTCGTTACGCTGATTCGCGGCAGAAAGCCGACCTTCAGGAGGGAGCACGTGTGCCCAACGGTGACGAGACCCGCGACACCGCCCCGCGGCGCGTGCTGATCGCCGAGGACGAGGCGCTGATCCGGCTCGACCTGGCCGAGATGCTCGCCGAGGCCGGCTTCGACGTGATCGGTCAGGCGGTGGACGGCGTGCAGGCCGTCGAGATGGCCACCCAGATGCGGCCCGAGCTGGTGATCCTCGACGTCAAGATGCCGCGCAAGGACGGCATCGACGCCGCCGCGGAGATCGTGGCCGCGCAGATCGCTCCCGTCGTGATCCTCACCGCGTTCTCCCAGCGGGAGCTGGTCGAGCGCGCCAGGGACGCCGGCGCCATGGCCTACCTGGTGAAGCCGTTCTCCCAATCGGACCTGCTGCCGGCCATCGAGCTGGCGGTGGCGCGCTTCGCGGAGATGGCGGCGCTGCGCTCGGAGGTATCCGACGTCAACCATCGACTGGAGGTGCGCAAGCTGCTGGATCGGGCCAAAGGATTGCTGATGGCCGCCGAGCGGATGTCGGAGCAGGAGGCGTTCCGCTTGATCCAGCGCCGCGCCATGGACCGCCGCACCTCCATGGAAGCCGTGGCCACCGCGATCGTAGAGCGGCTTTCGCCGCGCCGAGCGGACGATCCAGAACGGTGATCGCCCGCCGACACGTGCTCGCGAAGATGCGCGGACTGTCCGATTCAGGTAACAATCTAGGTCCGCGGCATGTTTGTGATGCTGACAGGTGCACGGGCTGTGCCTAGGATCTGCTAACCCCGCTGGACCGCACGACAGACGATCGGAGGGACGCAGTTGCGCGCACGCTTGACGGCGTTGATGCTGTCGATGTTGCTGGCTGCACTCCTCGCGGTGGCCGGTGCGGGCGCGGCATCCGCGTCGACGCCGGGGGCTCAGGCGCCGACGGCAGGTTCGGCGGGCGTGGCGGATGCGGCAACAACTCCGGCCGCCGCGTCCCAGGCCGCCTCCAGCAGCAGTAGCAGCAGCAGTTCCAGTAGCGCCTCATCCGGTAGCGCGTCCTC
Source organism: Nakamurella lactea (assembly GCA_044463405.1). Classification (GTDB taxonomy): domain Bacteria; phylum Actinomycetota; class Actinomycetes; order Mycobacteriales; family Nakamurellaceae; genus Nakamurella; species Nakamurella lactea_B. The sequence continues at coordinate 16,093 of JBIQML010000021.1, forward strand.
CAGCAGTGCCGCCAGTGAACCGGCGGAGTCGATCCAGGGCGTCCTCAAGGGTCCGATCGGCACGGACGGAGCACTGGAGCCCATCGAGGGTGCCAAGGTCACCGTCACCCAGGACGGCAAGCAGATCGGAGACGCCACCACCGACAAGGACGGCAAGTGGCTGATCGCGGTGCCCAAGGCAGGCACGTACCAGGTGACGTTGGACGTCGCGTCGTTGCCCAAGACGGTGCAACTTCGCACCCAGGGCGCCGAGACCATTCCCGGCCTGGTGGTGCAGCCGAACTCCACCAAGTTCGCCATCTTTCCGCTGGTCAAGGAGGGCGAGGGCAGCGGTGCCGGCGGAGGTGGCGGGTCGGGACAACTGTCGTACATGCTTTCGGTGGGCCAGGCGGGCCTGGAATTCGGACTGATCATCGCGATGACCGCCGTCGGGCTGTCGTTGATCTTCGGCACCACCCGGCTGATCAACTTCGCGCACGGCGAGCTCGTCACCATCGGCGCGGTGGTCGCCTATATCTTCGGGACGTCGACGTTCCAGTGGCCGTTCATCATCGCCGTCATCCTGGCGATCGTGGCCGTGGCGTTCCTCGGCGGCGTGCTGGAACTGGGTTTGTGGCGTCCCCTGCGCAAGCGCGGCACGGGGCTGATCCAGATGTTCATCATCTCGATCGGCCTGTCCCTGCTGCTGCGCAACGGTATTCAGTACTTCTTCGGTGCCAGCCGGGAGCAGTACCAGCAGGTGCTGCCGGCCACGCAGATGACATGGGGACCGCTGACCCTGGGTGTCGGCGACCTGATCATCATGATCATCTCGATCGTGGTGCTCATCGTCGTGGCCGTCATGCTGCAGCGCACTCGGATGGGCAAGGCGATGCGCGCCCTGGCCGACAACCGGGATCTCGCCGAGGCGTCCGGCATCAACGTCGACCGGGTGATCCTGCAGGTCTGGATCATCGGCGGCGGGCTGGCCGCGCTCGGCGGCGTGCTGTACGGCCTGCTACCCAGCGCATCGGTCTCCTTCGACATGGGCTTCCACCTGCTGCTTCTGATGTTCGCCGGCATCATTCTCGGGGGCCTGGGCAGCGCCTACGGTGCCATGCTCGGCAGCATCGTCGTCGGGCTCGTCGCGCAGTACTCCACCGTCTGGTTCCCCGCTGAACTGGAAAACGCCTGGGCGTTGCTGGTGTTGATCATCGTCCTGCTGGTACGCCCGCAGGGCATTCTAGGCCGGCTCCAGCGAGCGGGATAGGGGTCACCGACATGGACTGGGGCGGCATCTTCTCCTCGGCGCTGAGCGACATGATCGGGCCGTTTGCGGCCATCTACGCGCTGGCGGCCGTAGGTCTGAACCTGCACTTCGGCTACACCGGCCTGCTGAACTTCGGCCACGTGGCATTCATGCTGGTCGGCGCGTACGGCGTCGAGGTCGCGGTGGTGACCTTCCACCTGTCATTCTGGCTCGGCCTGCTCATCGCCATCGTCGCCTCTGTCGTGCTGGCGCTGATACTCGGCATCCCGACGCTGCGATTGCGTGGCGACTATCTCGCCATCGCCACCATCGCGGCCGGGGAGGTGCTGCGGCTGTTCTTCAACTCCAGCTACACGCAGGCGGTGACGAACGGTTCGTTCGGCATCGGCCCGGGCAACGGCACCTTCGCCTCCCTGAACCCGTTCTCAGGCGCGAAGACCTACCAGTTGTGGAAGTTCCAGTACACCGGGTCATCGCTGTGGGTGATGGTGGTCACCTGGGCGTTGGTGATCCTGGGGTGCATCCTGATGTACCTGCTGATGCGCAGCCCGTGGGGGCGCGTGCTCCGGTCGGTGCGCGAAGACGAACTGGCTGCGCGGAGCCTTGGCAAGAACGTGTACAGCTTCAAGATGCAGAGCCTGGTGCTCGGCGGTGTGCTCGGTGGCCTGGCCGGTGTCATGTACACCATGGAGGTGCCGGTCCAGTACCCGAACAACTTCATGCCCGAGATCACCTTCTACCTGTGGGTGATCGTGATCCTGGGCGGGGCAGGGCGGATCCTGGGCCCCGTCGTCGGGTCGATCATCTTCTGGTTCGTGTTCAGCTTCCTGGGCTCGTTCATGACGGGGCTGTTCCCCAACTCCAACGTCGGTGCCGCCCGCATCGCGATCGTCGGCGTGATCCTGATGCTGCTGATGGTCTTCCGGCCGGCTGGCATCCTGGGGAACAAGGAGGAGATGCGCCTTGAGGTCCGCTGACGACCGTCCCGAGCAGGCGCCCGGCGGCTCGGCCGACGAGCAGCCCGCCGCGGCACCCCTGCCGAGCGGTGACGAAGCACAGGGCAGCGCCTCGTCCGAGGGCGCCGCCACGTGCCAGCCGGCCGGGGTCTCCCGCGACGACCAGGTTCTCGGTGACGAGGACATCCCCGCCCGGGTCCCGGCGGCGTCCGCGGAGGGTGCCGCAGAAGAAGCGGTGACGAGTGCCGCCGCCGATGCCGGCACCGTCGACGATGCCGGCACCGCCGAGGTTGTCGACGAGTCGCTGGCCGCCGGCCGCGCCGAGGTGCTGCACAAGCAACTCGAGCACGCCGACGAGATCAGCCCCGCCGCCCGCGCGCTGACCGGCGTTCGCGCCGAGCCCGGGGTGCCCAAACCCGACCCGATCCTGGTGGCCGACAACGTCAGTCGTCGCTTCGGCGGCCTCACCGCCGTCCAGGTCGAGCACCTGGAGGTGCAGCGCGGCACGATCACGGCGCTGATCGGGCCGAACGGCGCCGGCAAGTCCACCTTCTTCAACCTGGTCTCGGGGTTCGACAAGCCCAGCTCCGGCCGCTGGAGCTTCGACGGCAAGGACATCACCGGCAAGTCGGCCTACCGGATCGCCCGGATGGGAATGGTCCGCACCTTCCAGCTGACCAAGGCCC
>JBIQML010000022.1:0-18561 GCA_044463405.1 Nakamurella lactea
CGTCCCGGGCTGGCGCGACGCGCTCGCGGCGGCCGACATCCCGACCGCACCGGCCGTCATCGCCTCTCCGGCCAGCGCTCGCATCCTCGCGAGTTCCGCGGGGCGCAGCGCGCCGGATCGCAGGCCCGCCACGGCCACCCGCAGCGTGCCATGTCCGACCAGTGGCGCGTAGTTGGTGACGTAGCCCGAGCGGTCCGCATTCGCCAGCAGGTCGGCGAAGGATTCCCCGTCCCAGGGCGGCGCGGTGAAGATCCGCTCGGTGTACTGCACCAGCTCCGCCTCATGCTCGGCCGAGCGCGGCGCAATGCTCAGCCCGCAGTTGCCGACGACCTCGGAGGTGATGCCCTGCAATACCTTCGAGCCGTCCGGCTGCGCAAGCAGCGGCGCGTCGTCGCCATGGGAGTGCGCGTCGATCCAGCCCGGGGCCACCCAGCGATCCGAAACGTCGTGCACCCGGGCCCCCGCCGGGATCCGGCCGATGTCGCCGACCGCCACGATGACCCCGTCGATCAGTAACAGATCGCCGGGACGCGCTGGTTCGCCACTGCCGTCGACGATCGTGCCGCCTACCAGAGCGTGCGCGTTCACTGCGGAGTCGCCGAAACGTGCGGCGGCACAGCCTCCGGCGACCCGGCGGCCGGTTCGACGAAGTGACAGGCGGCCAGTGGCGACGCGAACTGGGCGGGGAGCACGCCCGGATCCCGCTCCCGACACCACTGCGCACGAGGGTCATCCTGATTCTCGGCATACAGCGGGCACCGTGGGTGGAATCGGCAGCCGGCGGGGATCGACGTCGGATCCGGCGTCTCTCCCTGCAGGAGCGTCAGCGCCTTCGTCGAGCGGCCGCCGGGGAGGATCGACAGCAGAGCCTTCGTGTACGGATGCCGGGGCCGCAGCAGCACGTCCTCGACGGTGCCGAGTTCCACGATGCGCCCGAGGTACATCACCGCCACCCGGTCGGCAATGTTCCAGGCCAGACCCAGATCGTGGCTGACCACCAGGGCAGACAGACCCAGCGTGTCCCGGAGGTCGAGCAACAGCCGCAACACCTCTCCACGAGCGGAAGCGTCCAGCGACGACACCGGTTCGTCTGCGACCAGCACGGTTGGCTGCAGTGCCAGCGCGCCCGCGATGACGACGCGCTGCTGCTGACCTCCGGAGAGTTGGTGCGGATAACGGGACAGGAACTGCTCGGGCGGGCGCAGCCCGGCCTGGGTGAGCGCCGTGCAGACCCGCTGGTACAGGTTGTCCTTCAGCCCGTGCAGCCGCGGCCCCTCGGCCACCAGGTCGTACACCGTGTGTCTCGGATTCAGCGCGCCGGCGGGATCCTGCAGTACGAGTTGCACGGACCGGCGGTGCTGCCGCAACTCCCCCTTGGAATGCCGTAACGGCGCACCCTGGCTGATCACCTGCCCGGACCGCGGCTTGACCAGGCCAACCAGCGCACGGGCCAGCGTGCTCTTGCCGCATCCCGATTCGCCGATCAGGGCGATGATCTCGGCCCGGCCAAGGGCGAGGTTCACGTCGTCGACGGCTCGGGCGGGCGCAGCCGCGCGCCGCGACGAGAACGTCACCCGCAGATCCCTCGCTTCGAGAACCGGCGTCTGGTCTGCTGCTCTCACCCGGCCGGGTTCCTCTCGGTCTCACGTTTGGCGACGGCCACGTCCCGCCTGCCGTCCGCCGCTTCCGTCGCGAACTCCGGCAGCACCCGCAGGCAGGACGAGAGCCGCCCTGGCCCCGACTGCCACAGCTGGATACCCCGCTCCGTGCAGACAGGCATCGCCACCGCGCACCGAGGAGCGAACGGGCAACCGGGGGAGGCGACGGTGGCATCGGGCGGGTCGCCGGGCAGCCCGTGCGGTTGTCGACGGGCGGCCGGATCCCCAATCTCCGGGAAGGCGTCCAACAGCGCCGCGCTGTACGGGTGTCGAGGGTCGGTGCGTACCTCGTTGGTCGGGCCGACCTCACAGATCGCGCCGGCGTACATGACAGCGAGCCGGTCGCACACCTCCGCCAACACCGACAGATCGTGACTAATCATGATCAGCCCGATCGCCCGGCTGGCCGCCAAATCCTTGAGCAGCTGCAGGATCTGCGCCTGGACCATCACGTCCAGCGCCGTCGTCGGCTCGTCGGCGATGATCAGGTCCGGGCTGCACGCCAGCGCCATGGCGATCATCACCCGCTGGCGCTGCCCCCCAGAGAGCTCGTGCGGATAGGAGTTCAGCCGGGCCGCCGGAAGCCCGACGTCGGCGAGCAGGCCGGCCGCCCTGGTCCGCGCGGCCCTGGCCCCGACCTTCTCGTGCAGCACGATCGGCTCGACGATCTGCTGCGCGATGGTACGAACCGGATTCAGCGCCGACATCGCACCTTGGAAGATCATCGACGCGCCGGCCCAACGCACCGCACGCACCCGGCCCCAGTTCATGGTGAGGATGTCCTCGCCGTGATAACGAACCTGCCCGCTGACGGTGGCCACGGACGGCAGCAGCCGCAGGAAACTCATCACCAGGGTGGACTTGCCGGAGCCGGACTCCCCTGCGATGCCCAGTGCCTCGCCGGAGCGCACGCCGAAGTCAACCCCGCGAACCGCCTTGACGCTGTGGCTACCGACCCCGTAGGTCACCCGCAGGTCGCAGACCTCGAGCAGCGGGACGGATGCCTCGTCGCGCCGTGCATCCCGGCCAGCCTCGGCCGTCTGGTCGGGCACGTCGCCGGTCACCGCGCCGCCCCCATCCGTGGGTTGATGATCGTCTCCAGTGCCCGCCCACAGAGGGTGAAGCCGAGCACCACGATCAGGATCGCCACGCCGGGTGGGATGAGGTACCACCATGCCCCCGCGGTCAGCGCGCCCTGGCCGAGTGCGCTGTTGAGGATCGACCCCCAGGACACGTCCATCGGATTGCCCAGCCCCAGGAAGGTGAGGGTGGCCGCCGACAGAATGGAATCGGCGATCTTCAGGGTGCTGGTGACGAGCACGATCGGGATGACGCTTGGCAGGATGTGCCGGCGCATCACCTGGCCATCCGTCGCACCCAAGGCCTTGGCACGCTCGACGAACGACCGCGCGCCAACCGCCAGTGTCTGCGCGCGCACCAGGCGGGCGGTGCCGGTCCACGACGTCACCGCGATGGCCACGATGATCGACTCGTTGCCCTGACCGAGCACCGCGGCCAGCGAGATGGCCAGCGGCAGACCAGGCAGCGCGATCACCCAATCGGTGATCTGCATCAGCAGCCGCTCGATCCATCCGCCGTAGTGCCCGGCGGCCAGCCCGATCGCTGTGCCGACGACGACCGTCAGGGCCGTGGCGATCAAGCCGACCACCAGCGATGATCGAGTGCCCCACAGGACCAGGTCCAACACCGAGCGTCCCGCCTGGTCGGTTCCCAGCGGATATCCTGCGGTCGGGGGGTGCAGGGACGGCCCGTCCACCCGGGTGACATCGAGCGCGGCGGCGGGCACGAGCACCGGGGCGAACACCGCGATGGCGACGACCAGCACCAGCACGGTGGCGCCGAAGATCCCGGTGGGCATCGTGAAGAACCGCCCCAGCCGTCGCCGAGCGCCCGCGAACCGGGCAGGCGGCCGACCGAGGTGCGGCGCATTCGACGTGGGCAGCGGATCCGCAGTCCTCAGGTTGGAACTCATCCCTTCACCCGGGGATCCAGCACGCGGTACAGCAGGTCCGCCAGTAGATTGAATACGATGACGGACCCGCTGAAGATCACGAAAGTCCCTTCCAACAGCGGCAGGTCGGGAATCTTGATGCCGTTGTAGACCAGCAGGCCGAGACCCGGCCAGGAAAAGACCGTCTCCGTGACGATCGCACCGCCGACCAGACCACCGATCTGCAGGAAGATCACCGTGATCGCAGGCAGCATGGCATTCGGGACGGCGTGCCGTTGCCGGACCTCGGCGTCCCGCAACCCCTTGGCCCGCGCGGTGGTGAGATAGGCGTTGCCCAGCTCGTCCACCAGCGACGACCGCATGATCATCAGGTTCTGCGCAAACGTCACCGCCACCAGGGTCAGGCACGGCAGCACGAGGTGGTGTGCGACATCCAACAGGTGCACGAGACCGTGTTGATCGATCGTCGGGTCCGACATGCCGCCGGCCGGGAATAGCTTGGGTAGCGGTCCCACGCCGACGCTCAGGACCACCAGCAGCATCATGCCGAGCCAGAAGGTCGGGACCGACCAGAGCGTCACTGCCGTGCCGGTGAAGAACCGGTCGAACTTGCTGCCCGGCTTCCAGCCGCTCCGGACGCCCAGCCACAACCCCAGCAGCACCGAGATCAGGGTGGCGCAGCCCATCAGCAACAGGGTGGGTCCGATGGCGGACGCGATCAGGCTGCCCACCGACTGCCGGTACTCCCACGAGTAGCCGAAGTTGCCGGTGAAAGTGTGACCCAAGAAGCGGAAGAAGCGGACGATGACGGGCTGGTCCAGGCCCAGTTCCTTACGCAGATTGGCCATCTGCTCCGGAGTCACAGCCTGCACCCGGCTCAGCGACTGGGCCGGATCGGACGGCACCAGAGAGAACACGATGAAGCCGATGACCAGGGTCACCAGGAAGCTCTCGATCGCCAGCAGCACCCGGCGAGTCAGATAGCCCCAACTGATCCGGCGGCCGCGCCTGGCGGGAGGGGCGGCGATTGACCCTCCCGCCAGGATGGCGTCATCGTGGTGCGATGCAGCCAAGTGGCCTATTCCTTCGCATCTGCCGTCGAGCGCTTGCGCAGCGCTAGCACGGTGCCGGCACCACCCACCACGACCACCACGGCCACGATGATGCCGACGATCAGCCATACGTTGGTGGACGATCCCGAACCCGCGACCGGCTCGGCGGACCGCCAGCTCAAGAAGATGCTCTGCGGCGGGTAGTTGCCGGCACTGTCCGTGGTGCCGATCATGTAGTTCTTGGTCTGACTCGTCGTCACACCGGAAAGGGCGTTGGCATAGAACAGGATCAGGTTGTTGCCGTCGGTGTACAGGATCTGCAGCATCTGGTGGATGGTGTCCATCCGCTCGTTGGCGTTGACCTGGGTGGACTGCTTGGCGAAGAGGTCGTCGAACTCCTTGTTGCAGTAGAACGAATCCGTGTTGCCGTTCTGCCCGTCGTCGTCGGGCAGCGTTGCGCACGTCTGGGTGGACAGCAGGTATGTCGGGTTGGGCCCCGGCCCCCAACGGTCGAACAGCATGTCCCAGTCCGCCTTGGCGAGGTTCTCGTTCAGCAGCGAGAAGCTCATCGGCTCCAGGGTGATCTTGATGCCGATGTTCTTCATCCAGGGCACGAAGTACTCGGCGACCTGGGCGTCCTGCGCACTGTCGCTGTGCGTGCCCAGCCGGAACGAGAGCTTCTTGCCTGTCTTGGCGTCGACCCGGTAGCCGTCGGGCCCCTTGGCGTACCCGGCATCATCGAGCAGCTGGTTCGCCTTGTCCGGGTTGAAGGTGATCTTCTCCTTCGGCTGCCAGTCGTCGGTGTACTGCTGCGGCAGGAAGGCCGCGCTGGCGACGCCGTCACCATCCAGCACCTTCTGCACCAGCGTGTCCCGGTCGATGCCCAGGTTGATGGCCTGGCGAATCTTAGGGTCCTTCAGCAGCGGGTTCCCGGTGCCGATCGGCTTTCCGCTCTTGGTGGTCGCACCCCGGTTGATCTCGATCGACAAGAACAGGTCGCCCAGCACCGAGTAGGTCGTGATGTCCTTGTCGTCCTTGAGGGAGGCCCGCTGGGCGGGGGTAATCCCGGCACGGTTGAGCTGGCCGCTGCGCAGCGCGGCGACCGCGGCGTCAGGGGTGTTGTACTGCTGGTAGATGAGCTTGTCGTACTTCGGACCACCCAGGAAGAAGTCTTTGTTGGCGGTCAGCGTGGCGTACTGGTTCGCCTTGTAGTCGGTCAGCGTCCACGGGCCGTACCCAACCGTCGGGATGACCAGGTTGGAATCCGCGGCCAAGTCCTTGACGTGCTTCTCCCAGATGTGCTGGGGCACGATGGGCACTCCGGGCTGGGATCCGCCGGCGGCGTTGATGAACAGCATGTCCGCGACCGGGGCCTTGGTCTTGACCACCAGGGTCGTGTCGTCCGGTGCCGACACCGAGTCGAACTGGGTGAGCAGCGCACCGTTCGAGGTGGCGGCCGTCTCGTTGGTCATGATCAGGTTGAACGTCCACGCCGCATCCTTGGCGGTCAGTGGCTGGCCGTCACTCCACTTCAGATCCGGGTGGATCTTGAACGTCCAGGTGAGGCCGTCGCTCGAGGTCGTCCACGAATCCGCCAGGTACGGCGCCGGCTTCTGATTCTCGTCCAGGTATGTCAGGCTCGGGTAGATGTTCGTGATGATGTCCTTGTCGCCCGAGCTGTAGGACGTCCAGGGATTGAAATTGCTCTTGAACGAGTCGCCCTGAACGATCAGGGTCGACCCGGAATCGGCGCTCGCCGCCGGTGCTTGGCCCACGAGCGTCAGTCCTGCAACGAATAGCACGCTCACGGCTGCCGCGCCGACCCGCCTGGCGAGCCTGCGACTGGAACCTGCCATCTCCACGTTCTCCTCTCGGCGTGGGCATTCCGGCCCGCTGCTGCGTTCGGTGGTTGGTTCTTCCGGCATCGGTCGGCGCTATCGCCGTCCGGTGGCGCCGGCCCCGTGAACCGGGGCCGGGACCGACCGGGCCGCACTCGCGGGCGTCGTGTGCTGCGAGCGCGCCCGGGTCGGGCCACGGCGCCAAGCATGAGACCGGTGGTCGGGTTTGTCAAGCACAGATATGTTCCATATCCTTGTATTGTGCGTCGGCCGAGATGGACGGCGCTCCCGACGTCGCGGAGAGGGCCGACCATGCTCTTCGTGATCGATCACAGGTGCTCTGCCTCGCGGATTGCGCCGATCGACAACTCCTTGCGCCATCGTCTGCGGCGCGCCCTGGACAGGCTGACTCGCCGGGTCTACTTTACGATACGTAACGGAACCAGCGCGGCATAGCGCCAGCTGCCGGCTCCGTGGGCGCTGGCTGTCCCGGCCCGGGCGGCCGGCGGGGCGACGACAAGAAATGGTGGTCCATGGAGATACTCGTGTCGGCGGACATGGAGGGCGCGACGGGTGTCACCTGGAGCAGCGACGTCGAGCCGCGGGAGGCGGAATGGCACCGGTTCCGAGAGCTGTTCACCGCGGACGTCAACGCGGTGGCGCTCGGGCTGTTCGACGGTGGCGTGGATGCGGTGCTGATCAATGAGGCGCACGCCTCGATGCGGAACATCCTGCTGGAGAAGCTGGACGACAGGGTCCGCCTGCTGACCGGCCGACACAAGCCACTGGGCATGATGCAGGGCATCGCGGGCGTTGACGGCGTCGCCTTCGTGGGCTATCACGCCGGCGCCGGCGAGCCCGGAGTGCTGGCACACACCTACCTGGCGAACAGCATCACCGGCGTGTGGCTGGATGGATCATCGGCCAGCGAGGGTCATCTGAACGCTGCCCTGGCAGGAGAATTCGGCGTGCCCGTCGTGTTGGTCACCGGCGATGATCGAACCTGCGCGGATGCTGCGCGGTACGCGCCCGCGGCGCCGACCGTCGCGGTGAAGACCTCCGTCAGCCGTTACGCAGCGGTATGCCTGCCGCCGGCCCGCACCTTCGCCCTGCAACGCGCCGCGGCGGCCGAGGCGACCGCCTTGGCCGGCCGAAGGGCCGGCGTCGTCACGGCGCACCGCATGGAGATCGAATTCGACGCCACGCACCTGGCGGATGCCGCCGCCACCGTCCCCACCGTCGAGTTGCTGTCGCACCGCCGGGTCGGCTTCGACAGCGCCTCCATGCACCGTGCCATGACGACGTTCAAGGTCGTGAGCTCGATCGTCGGCAGCGCGCGGGAGGGCGCCTACGGCTGAGCCACGCTCCGCCACCATCCACCGGTGAGAGGAATACATGACCACGCCCGACGTCGTCGAGATCTGTTCCCGACTGCTCGCCATCGACACCAGCAACTACGGCATCGACGAGCGCAGCGGTGAACGGGCCGCGGCCGAGTTCATCGCGGAACTCCTGGAGCCGGCCGGCTACCGGCCGGCCATCCTGGAGTCCGCACCCCGCCGCGCGAACGTGGTGCTCCGGGTCCCCGGGGAAGATCGCTCACTGCCGGGATTCCTAGTGCACGGCCACACCGATGTGGTCCCGGTGGAGCATGATCAGTGGAGTGTTGACCCGTTCGGTGGCGAGGTGCGCGACGGCTACCTCTGGGGCCGGGGGGCGACCGACATGAAGGACGCCGTGTCGATGATGCTGGACTGCCTGCTGCGCTGGCAGCGGGACGGGGTCCGACCACGGCGGGACATCGTGTTCGCGTTCGTCGCCGACGAGGAAACCAGCGGCCGGTTCGGGGCGCAGTGGCTCGTCGACGAACACCCGGAACTCTTCGACGGTGTCGGCGGCGCCATCGGAGAGTCGGGCGGATTCCTGGTTCCGGTGGCAGACCCGAGCGGCGCGGTGCACCGGTTCTACCCGATCGCGACGGCGGAGCGCGGCATCATGCATCTTGCCGTGACGGCGCGCGGCGCCGCTGGGCACGGTGCGCAGCGCGACTCCGACAACTCGGTCGCACGGCTGGTGACGGCGTTGGCCCGGGTGGCCGGGTACCGCTGGCCGATGCAGCCCCCCGAGACGGTTCGTGAGTTCTTCGACATCATCGGCACGACACTGGGTCTCACCTTCGACCTGTCCACGCACGACGGGTTCGACGCAGCGCTGTTGCAGATCGGCGACCTGGAGGACTGCGTCCGCTCCACCGCGCAGTGTTCCTCGAACCCCACCGTGCTGCGGGCCGGCGAAAAGGTCAACGTGATCCCCAGCAGCGCCCACGCCCAGATCGACGTCCGGACGCTGCCCGGCACCGAGGCAGAGACGCTAGATATCCTGGACGAACTGCTGGGCGAGGGCATCGAACGCGAGTTCATCGAGAACCGGCCCGGCCAGGAGACCACCACTGACACCGTGTGGTACCGGGCCATGAAGGCCAGCATCGAGTCGATCGATCCCCAGGCCGTGGTGATTCCTCGGATGCTGGGCGGTGGCACCGACGCGAAGTCGTTCGCGAAGTTGGGCATCGCCTGCTACGGGTTCACCCCCATGACGCAGGACCCCGAGGGCCGCACCGGCAGCGGCATGCACGGCGTAGACGAGCGGGTGCCGGTGGCGGCGCTGCGCGGCGGCACGGAGATGATGTATCAATTCTTGAGCTCGCTGTGATGAGCCCCATCCCGGACCAGGCCAGGAGGATCCCCATGTCCGACGCCGACCGTCCATCGCTGGGCGATCAGCTCTGCGCTATCGCCGCGCGGTTCCCGGGCCGTCTCGGGTACGCGTTCAGCAACCTGAGCACTTCCGAGCGGGCGGCCAGCAACGCCGACGTCGAGTTCCCGACCGCCAGCGCAATCAAACTTCCGGTGCTGACAGCGCTGCATGCCCACGCGCAGCGCTCTGGACTGGACTGGGACAGGACGATCCCGGTCAACAAGGTCGGGATCGCCCCGGGTTCGGGCATTCTGCAGTACCTGTCCCGCGACCTGCAGATGTCCTACCGGGATCTCGCGTGGTTGATGATCTGTCTGTCCGACAACACGGCGACCAATTTGGTGATCGAGTCGATGGGTCGCGAGCACGCCGCGGAACTCATCGCCGAGTTGATCGACCCCGCGATCCGGCTCCGGGGCACCGCCGGGGCTAGCTTCGAGACCGCGTATCCCTCCATGGGTTATGCCACGCCGGGCTCGCTGGGACGGTACCTGGAACGGCTGGCGGCGAGCGAGTTTCACGGCTCCGCTGAGACGATAGCCGTGGCAGGGCAACAGATCTACCAGTCGATGCTGCCACGGTACCTGCCGCAGTCGCCGACCGCGAGCGTTCCGCTGACGATTGCGCACAAGACCGGAGCGTTGCCCGGCGTGCGCACCGACATCGGCTTGGTGAGTACCGCGACCACGACGGTGACAGTGGCCGTGATGACCGCCGACTCCGCGGACCATGCCTACGACACCATTCACGAGGGGGAACTGTGCGTCGGTGCACTGACATATGCGGTCTGCCGGGCGTGGCTCGGGGTTTCCAGCGAGGCCGGGGACGCGGCGATCGGCGCGATCTGAGGCTCCGCCAACACACCATCCGGCCGCGACAGTACTGAACGGAGCTCCATGGGACGATCCCTTCGCCTCGAGGACCTGTACTCGATTCAGATCCCCGAGACGCCGGCCCTGGCACCGGATGCCCTCCGCATCGCCTACGTGGTCAGCTCGGTCGACCGTGCCGCCGACCGGACCGAGCGCCGGTTATGGATGGCGTTCACCGACGGCCGGCAGGCACATCCGCTGACGGAGGGCCCAGCCGACTCGGCGCCCATCTGGTCGCCGGATGCGACGTATCTGGCATTCGTGCGACGTGACGGGAAGGGCAGTCAGCTGTGGCTGCTCGGCGTGGATTCCGGCATTCTGAGGCAACTCACTGCGCTGCCGCACGGAGTGGGTCGGCCCTGCTGGAGCCCGGACGGGCAGCGGATCGCGTTCACCGCAGGGGTCGAGCCCAGCGGTGACGACGGCCCGGCGGATCCGCACCGCCCCATGGTGACCGACCGGTTGGACTACCAGAGCGACGGCGCGGGATGGCGGCGGGGCATCCGCCAGCATCTCCACATCGTCTCGCTGTTCGACGTCGACCGGGCGACATCCGCGCGGCAGATCACCTGGGGTGACTGGGATGCCAGCGCACCCTCCTGGTCGCCGGACGGTGCGCGGCTCGCCTTCACCGCCGACCCGGACCCGGACTCGGATCTCACCCGCACCCGGGCCGTCCACATCGTCGGGGCAGACGGGGCGCGGCAACCTGCTCGTATCGGGCCTGCCGACGGACACCTCGGGTCGGTCCATTGGCTCGATGACCGGACGCTGCTGGCCGGTGGCCGCACGGACACCCGCTCCGGCCACGACTTCCTGTGGCGGCTGGACATCGCGAGCGGGCATGCGACAAACCTGACCGCCGCGTTGGACCGCAGCATCATGCGGGGCACCGCGGTCGGCTATCCGGGCGCTCCCCCTGCGCTGGTCGACGACGACAGCACCATCCTGTTCTGCGCGCGTGATGGCGGCTGCACCCACCTGTTCGCCCTGCCGGCCGAAGGCGGGGTCCCTCGGTTGCTGGTGGGCGGTGCCGGTCGATCGGTCAGCGGGATGTCCGCGGTCGGATCGCGCGTGGCACTGGTACTCAGCACACCACTGTCCTTCGGCGAGGTGATGCTGACCGACACCGCGGGCGGCACCCAGCACGCCTGCACCAGCCACGGCCGGGCGCTGGCCGACGTCAAGCTCCGGGAACGGGCGGAGCGGACGTTCGTCGTCTCCGACGGAACCCGGGTGCAGGGCTGGCTGCTACGCGACCCGGCGGCCGTCGGCCCGCAGCCGCTGCTGCTGGACATCCACGGTGGACCGCACAACGCCTGGAACGGATCGGCGGACTCGGTGCACCTGTATCACCAGGCGCTCGCCCGCCGCGGATGGACGATCCTGATCCTGAATCCGCGGGCCAGCGATGGATACGGCGAGGCCTTCTACACCGCGACCGCAGGCGCCTGGGGGAGGGCGGATGCGCAGGACTTCCTGGAGCCGATCGACCAACTGATCGCGGAGGGAGTCGCCGACCCGGCGAGATTGGCGGTGACGGGTTACAGCTACGGCGGCTACATGACCTGCCATCTCACGGCACACGACGATCGGTTCGCGGCCGCCGTGACGGGAGGCCCGGTGGTCGATCTGGTCAGCGACGCCGGCACCTGCGACGAGGGACCCTACCTGTCCCAGGCGGAGATCGGCGGCGACTGGTGGTCCGATCCCGAGCCGTTCCGGGCGCTCTCACCGTTGAGCCGGGTGGCGCAGGTGCGCACGCCGACGCTGATCCTGCAGGGCGACGACGATGTGCGATGCCCGCGCGGCCAGGCTCAGCAGTGGTTCACCGCGCTGCGCGAGCGCCGGGTACCGACCAGACTGGTGCTCTACCCCGGAGCCAGCCACGGATTCCCGTTTCAGGGCCGGGCCTCTCATCGTGTGGACTTCAACAAGCGGGTGATCGACTGGGTGCAACAGTATGCCGGGTCGGATCGATAACTGCTCGGCGGCAACGGGTCCGACCGGCCACTGGGATCGCCCGAACCACGGCCGGCCGGTCACCGATCGGCCGGCCGGATGGTCGACTGCCAGTTGGTCAGGCGACTCAACACCTCCTGATCCGGCTGCACGCCGATCCCCGGACCGGCGGGCACCTCGATGGAACTACCGCTGAGCTGGAACGGGCGGGTGATGTCCTCGGTGAAGTAGCGGTCGGTCGCCGAGATATCGCCCGGCATGGTGAATCCCGGCAGCGCCGCCAGCGCGAGGTTGGCCGCCCGGCCCAGACCGGACTCCAGCATCCCGCCACACCACACCGGAACGTCGTTGCCCAGGCAGAGGTCGTGGATCCGGCGCGACTCCAGGTAGCCACCCACCCGGCAGGGCTTGATGTTGATGATCCGGCAGGCCCCGAGCGCGATGGCATCCGCGGCGGCGCGCAGCGACACGATCGACTCGTCCAGGCAGATCGGGGTGCGCATCAGGCCGGCCAGCACGGCATGCGAACGCAGGTCGTCGAAAGCAAGTGGCTGCTCGATGAGGGACAGGCCGAATTCGTCCAGCCGCGCGAGATGTTGGACGTCGGCCAGCGAATAGGCGCCGTTGCCGTCGACCTGCAGCAGCACGTCGTCACCGACGTGCCGGCGCACCGCCCGCACCATGTCGACATCCCGGCCGGGCTCGATCTTCAACTTGATCCGGCCGTAGCCGTCCTCCAGGTAGCCGTCCACCCTGGACAACAGATCGTCGACGGTGTCCTCGATGGCCACCGAGACTCCGACGGGCACCGCGGTTCGCACGGCGCCGAGGAGATCGGCCAACGAGATACCGGCATGTCGGCACCAGATGTCCAGGACGGCGGCCTCCAGGGCACACTTGGCGGTGTGATGGCCCTTGTAGGGAGCCAGGATCTCCGCCACCAGGGCCGGCGTGATGTCGTCCGCCCGCATCAGCGCGGGTCCGAGGATCTTGCTGATGACGTCGATCGCCCCGTCCTGGTATTCCGACCAGTACACCGGTTCGTCGTCGGCCGAGCATTCCGACCAGCCGACGCCGATGTCGGTGTGCACGGCGACGATGAGCAAGTGCCGCTCGTATTCGGTGAATTGCGAGGTGCGAAACGGAGTCACCAGCGGCAGCGAGATCCGCCGCAGTTCGATGGCCTGGATCTTCATGAGTTCTCCACTCGATATCTGCCGTCCGGATCAATGCCCGTCACGGTCCATCCCGGCGCCAGCGAGCCGAAGGCACGTCGCTGATCGCGGCGCCAATCCCGGGCTGCCGCTGGGTCAGTCGCCACCAATGCTTCGATGTCCACGGGTGTATCGATCACTCCCGGTGCGCCATCATCATCACCGGGCGCCGCTTCCGCTCGATCTCTGGCCGCCAGCACCCTCGGGCTGTCCAGCTCCCAGCGTACGAGTAGCCGATCGGACTCCATTCCCCGGTTCAGCGCATCGGGAATCGCACCGTACAGGTTCTGGTGATAGCTGTCGGCCACGCCCCCGAGCCGGTTGAGATTGAGCACCGCGTTGCGCCGCACCAGCGGATCGAAGGTCCAATGGATCACGCGAATGCCGCGTTCCAGCGCCCAGTCCCGCTGGTACCACTTCAGGCGCTGCCCGACCCGGAGCCCGCGCGCCGCCGAGGACACCGCCGCGACGTGCGAGTGCAGGGCGCGTGGCCCGTCGGCGCCCGGCGCCGGAACCTCGCCGAATCCGACGGCGACGGCCACCAGTTCGCCGTCCAGCAGCCCACCACCGACGAAGCCTCCGGCACTGGCTATTGCCGTCAGCAGGTCGCCCGGGATCGCATCACCATCCGAGCCGAAAACCTCGACCAGCAACCGTGACGCGTCCGCCAATTCGGCCGGTCCGGTCAGTTGCCGAAAGCGCAGGGACACGGTCAAGATCATAACCTGATCGGGGACCGAACACGAGCCCGCCTGGCGATCCGTGGTGGGGCTCAGCTTGCTAGAGTTTCGTTGCGACGACACGCAGTTTCCCCGCCGACCACCTACCTTCGGAGCATCCGTGGGCGCCTTCGACATGCCACTGGACGAGCTGCGGCGGTTCCGCTCCACGGAGGCGCCACCACACGACTTCGATGAGGTCTGGTCCCGAACGCTGGTCGACGCCCGAACGACGCCGATGCGGGTGCAGCGTCGTCCGGTCGGCACTAGGCTGCGAACCCTTGACGTGGAGGACGTCCGCTTCCCCGGCTTCGGCGGCGAACCCATTGCGGCGTGGCTGATCCGCCCGGCGGCGTTCGCCGGAAGATTGCCGGTGATCGTCAGTTACGAGGGCTACGGCGGCGGCCGGGGCTTGCCGTTCGAGCACCTGTTCTGGGCCTCGGCCGGTTACGCCGAACTGTTCATGGACACGCGGGGCCAGGGCTCTACCTGGGGTTCCGGAGGCGAGACTTCCGATCCGCACGGTTCGGATCCCGCCTATCCGGGCAGCATGACCAGGGGTATCCTCGAATTCGAAACCTATTACTACCGAAGGTTGTTCACCGACGCGGTGCGCGCGATCGATGCGGTGCGATCACTCGACTGCGTCGATCCGGATCGCGTCGTGGCCGCGGGCTCCAGCCAGGGTGGCGGGATGGCCCTGGCGGTGTCCGGCCTAGTGGACGGGCTGGCGGGGGTGATCGCCGGTGTGCCGTTCCTGTGCCACATCCGGCGGGCCATCGCGGTCAGCGACAGCGGCCCGTACGGCGAGCTGGAGAACTATCTCGCGGTGCATCGCGAGCACACCGACCGGGTATTCCGAACGCTGAGCTACATCGACGGCATGCACCACGGGGCCCGAGCCACGGCACCGGCACTGTTCACCTCGGCGTTGCGCGATCACGTGTGCCCGCCGTCGACCGTGTATGCGGCGCAGCACGCATACGGCGGGCGGTCAGAGATGATCACCTACGAGTTCAACGGCCACGAGAGCGGTGGCGCCTACCAGCGGGCGGCCGAGATCGCGTTCGTGCAGGACGTCGCCGGGGTGGTGCCGCCACGATGACGGCGCCCGTCCCGGACCCTGGCGTCGACGCGCCGACCGCGGGGTCCGCCTCGCCGCAATGGCCGCCCAGTGAGGAGTTCACCAATTATCCGTTGTCGGAGTTGTTGATCCCGCGGGCGGCGCCCCCTCGTCCCGCGGACTTCGACGACTTCTGGCGGGAGACTCACGACCGGTTCGGCACGGCGACGATCGACGTGCGCGTCGAGCGCGACGAGGCGGGTACCGGCCGGCCGGTGCTGCGCATCAGCTTTTCCTCCTCGGCGGGCGGGCGGGTGCTCGGCTGGCTGGTGGGTCCGCAACCCGGGCGGCCACTGCGAGGGGGACTGGTGATCAGCCACGGCTACGGTGGGCGAGCGGAGCCGGAGCCCGATCTGGTCCCGGCCGATACCGCCGCGATCTTTCCTGTCGCGCCTTGGCTGCCGGACAACCCAGGGGGCCTGACCAGTGCGGCCCACGTGCTCCGGGGAATCGGGGATCGTCACCACTACGCCCACAGGTTCGCCGTCGCCGACATCTGGCGCGCGGCTTCTGTCCTGCTGCAGCGCTACCCCGATGCGGCCGACCGGCTCGACTATCGGGGCGGCAGCTTCGGCGGCGGCATCGGAGCGCTGGCACTCGGATGGGACGAGCGCTTCCGTCGCGCCGCCCTGGACGTGCCCAGCTTCGGCGACTTTCCGATCCGGCTGTCCCGGCCGTGCACCGGCAGCGGCGAGGCGGTGCGGCGCCATCTACTCGCCCACCCCGAGGACCGCACGATGCTGGACTACTTCGACGCCGCGACCGCCGCCGCATCGATCACGATTCCGGTGCAGGTGGCCGCTGCGCGGATGGACCCTGCCGTCGATCCACGCGGCCAGTTCGCGGTCTATCACGCTCTCGCGGGCCCGAGGAGGCTGGTGGTGTGCACCGCCGGCCACGCGGACTTCGACGGCCACGACGCCGAGAACGACATCGTCGAGCGCGCCGCCCAGCAGTTCCTGGCGGCCACCGACCTCGCCGAGGTTCCGGAATTGACCGACGCCAGTGCCACGCTCGGCGCCCTGCACTCCCCCACTGACGCCTGAGTCGACGAGACCACCCCAAAATGCCCTGATTACGGCTCCGTCAATCGCGTGCTATCCGAGGACGGACGGGCACGCGCACCACGGCACCGCGACGACCCGCTGGATGCCCTCAGCGATGCCACGACGCGCGACTGACGATCGGAGTGAACGGGCTACCCGAGGACACCGGCCAGGTCGAGCCCGGCGATCACACCCTCCGCTGCCGGGCGGTGGACGGCACCGGCGCGATCCAGGACGCCACCGTGGCGCCGCCGGCGCCCAACGGCGCCTCCGGCTACCACCAGGTGTCGATGGTGACGCGGTGACCGGCCGGGACCGGTAGCACCGCAGACGGTGGCCGGATCCGGCGCTACCCGCGGAGGTGCGGACCGCGACGGAAGAGCCAGTCGAACATGCCAGGTGGGTACTCCCGCAGCCACCGGAACGGCTCGGAGGCGGACAGCGTCCGGCCGTGCGTCGAGTGCCAGGACTCGGGTGTCGGCGCGACGGCGATGGGGCGGGGGGCGGCGGCCCGCTCCGGATCGGGCGGGTCCGGGTCCAGCGGGTCGGGTCGGGCCGGGCCATCGGCCCGGTCGGGTTCGGCGAGGCCGGCCGACCCGGCGGGGGCGGCGGTCTCGGGATCGCGCTGCAGCGGTATCGATCGCGAGGCGGGCCGGGGCACCGGGCCGCGCAGGCCAGCACGCGACCCGCCGAGCGGCGGCGGCCTGCCGGACCCGGCGCCGTCCGTAACGGCCCTGATCGCCGGTCCGGCGGCGTCGGAACCCCCGGACCGGTACGGATGCGCTTGATACGGCGGATACGCCTGATGCTCGGCATGCCGCCAGTGCCCGACATGCCCGGCGTGGCCGACGTGCACCTGTCCCATGATGTCCCCCCACGGCGGGCGCGTTCCCCTCGCGCTTACGCTGTGTATCGCACCATACACCGACGGTAATGCGTTGTCACCGGTTAGAGCATGCCAATTCCCCCACGGAGGCCGAGACAACGCGCCGCTCACGATGCGTTACCGATGATTGCGTTCCGTCATCAGCACCGCCGTCCTGGCCGGGGTACCCGCCCGGCATCATGGCCGGATGAGTACCGCACCGCCGTCCGGTCACGGCATCGAGTGGATCGTCTTCGACCTGGGCGGGGTCGTGCTCACCCCCACGCGGGCATTGCCGGCCCTGGCCGCCCGGATCGGCGCGCCGACCGAGGACTTCGTCACCGCCTACTACGCGCACCGCCGGGACTACGACCGGCTCTCCGACCCCGACCGCTACTGGTCGGCGGTGGCGGCATCCTGCGGGGCCGCCGCACCGGACGCGGCGCTCACGGCGGACCTGGTGGCCCTGGACGACCGGGGCTGGAGCGAGACCGACCCGGCGATGCTGGACCTGGTCGAGCGGCTGCGGCCGTCCACCCCGCTGGCGGTGCTGTCCAACGCGCCGACGTCCATGGGCACGCTGGTGCGGCGCCAGCCCTGGGCCGGCTCGTTCCGGCACATCCTCATCTCCGGAGACCTCGGGATCGTCAAACCGGAGCCGGACATCTTCGCCACCCTGCTGGCGACGGTGGACAGCCCGGCGGAACGGGTGATCTTCATCGACGACCGGGCCGACAACGTCGCCGCGGCCGCGGACTGCGGTATCCGGGCGGTGAGATTCGCCGGCGCCGACCCGCTGCGGGCCTGGCTGGCGGAACGAGGGATCCCGGGTACCAGCGCGCCGCCGGTCACAGCGGACGGACCGGCGGCGACGGGGTGTACGGCTAGCGGCGGACCTGCCGCTGCCGGGCCTTCGCGGTGATGGCGCCCACCAGGTAGACGCCCCCGGCGATCAGCGCGATCCACAGCACGGTCTTGACCAGGAACCCGACGATGGCCCCGATCACGCCGAGCAGGATCCAGGCCACCACGATGACGCCCACGATCGTCAAGAAGCTCTTCACGGCACTCCTCCTGTTCAGTGCGCCGGGTGCATCACCCGGCGACACCATCAACGGTGCCATGCCGCGCCGGCTTTCGCCTCGGGGGTGGACCCTGAATTCGCGTTAGGGGTAATCCCCTCAGCCGGGTAGGTCCATCACCCCCGCCGTCAGCGAGCGGCCAGGTAGCCGGCCAGCGCGTCCAGCGCACCCTGAAGCACCTCGGCGGACCCGGCGAACGACATCCGCAGGTAGCGGTGCCCTTCCACCGGGTCGAAGTCGCGGCCGGGCGCCGTGGCCACCCCTGCCCGGTCCAGCAGGTCCCAGCACAGTGCTTCGGAGTCCTGCGTCAGGCCCGAGACGTCGGCGTATACGTAGAAGGCGCCGTCGGCGGGGGCCAGCCGATCGAGGCCCAGCGAGCCCAACGCGCGCTCGGCGTACTT
>JBIQML010000023.1:0-18479 GCA_044463405.1 Nakamurella lactea
CAATCATTGACGGCATACATCACACTACCGCATTATTTAACAGACAGACCACTAGGCACAACGGTCTGGGGGCCGCAAGCAGCCGATCAGGTGACCTGGCGGTCCTCCGGGCGCTCATTCGTGGACAGACCTCATGTCGGCCCGTGGGACCTCAGCGGTCCGGACGAGTGCGATTGTCGGGACCTTCGCCTCTACCGCATCGCCGGCGCTCGAGGAATTCTTGGCGCATCAGCAGATCGTTGCCGGCACCGCGCACCGAGGCACCGCGCATTCCCGACATATCGATCGCACGGAATGTACCGCAGTCGGCGTCGCGGAGGGCTGGAATGAATTCTTACGATTCGGTCGGTGCGATGGCTCGCGGCATCCGTGGCAACCGGGCAACGCCGACAGTGGTCGGCGTGCGTGCAGGGACGGTGCCGCACTGGCCGGACTCCCGCGCGGCAACGAAGCTGTGGGCCCGGCTGATCGATCTTCGCACGGACGGCCAGCCCCGATTGGTTGCGAAAGTAGAGGAAGCACTGTTCCGGTTCTATACCCCGCTGGCCCACGCCCTTGCCGAGGGGGGTGGCGCCGGCGAGAACGATGACCGGGCACGGATGCTCGCGGAGCTCGGCCTGGCCAAGGCGATCCTCGTCTGGCCACTTCCGGACGGCGCCCGGTTCGAGCAATATGCGCGCAATGCGATTCGTGCCGAATTCGCCAACCACTCGGCACGGAACCAACTGACGAATCCGTTGCTGCGTCGGATGCGCGCCATGTCGGCCCGAGACGCCGACGACCTCGCGAATCGACGCGTTCGCCCGGGCAGCTGAGCGGGCCTGGGAACGGTCCGATGATCCCGCCGGCGGTCGGGATGCAATTCACAACCGCCACTTCGATGGGCATCGGGCGGGCGGTCATCATCTCATCGACGCGCACAGCCGCACAGGGAGACCAGGGTGTACCAGGCATACGTTCCGTCAGCACTCGACGCGAACGGGTTGGCGCCCGCCGTCGTCACAGGCTCGGCCGGCGTTCCGGGCTCGGCCGGCGTTCCGGGCTCGGCCGGCGTTCCGGGCTCGGCCGGCGATCCGGGCTCGGCCGTGGATCGCTACGTCGCCGCGGTCGCATGGCCCGCTGCGGCGGCATGGCGTACCAGCGGCCGCGGCGCCCTGTCATCGTTGGCCCGCCCACCGTCGCCGAGATCCGCCTGGGTGAGTACCCTTGTGCACGATGTGATGACGTCCGATGTCATCGTGGTGGACCGTCGCGCCGGTGTTGAGCAGGTGGCCAGGATCCTGGGAAGCAACCGGATATCACTGGTGCCGGTCGTGAGCGGCTCAGGTCGGGTACTCGGGGTGGTGACCGAATCCGATCTGCTGTTCGGCGCCGTGCTGGGACGTCGCCGCCCCTTCATCGGCGGCTGGTTCACGGAGCGGACCGCCGTCCTGCGCAGGCGGCACGGCATGGTTGCGGACGATGTGATGGCCGCACCGGTGGTGACGGTGCACACCGAACAGACGGTGATCGAGGCCGCACGCATCGCCGCCCGCGCCCGTGTGCGCCGCCTTCCCGTCGTCGATGATCGGGATCACCTGGTCGGGATCGTGACACGGCTCGACCTACGCCGGTGCTTTCTCCTCGGTGACGCGGAGATACGCGACTACCTGCTGACCGCCGTCCTGGGAGGTCGGTCCCGGCCGCACTTCGGCGGCGTCACCGCCGACGTCGTCGACGGTGTCGTGGCACTGCGGGGCCAGCTCGAGACATCGGCCCTGCTGATGCCTCTGCTACGCCGGTTGCGTGGCGTGGCCGGCATCGCCGGCGTCCGCGTCGAACTCGAGTATCATTCCGACGTCCGCGCATCACTACATCAGCGGGCTCATCACATGGACAGGGTCCGCGGCGTGGTGTTCCCCGCCGCGCAGGGTGCCGCCGGCGCCGTCTCGGATGAAACAACATGCTGACGACGGTGGGCCACACGAGCCGCTCGGCCAAAGGGTCCCGATCCTTTGGGACCAACGTCCCTCGGCACGGCGATCGACGAGACGGCATCCTGATGGTGTGCAGAATGACCGAGCCGAATTGCGTGAGACCCACTCGTCGGTGGTGCTGCTTCTCGGTGACCACGCCTACAAGTTCAAGAAGGCAGTGAATCTCGGGTTCTTGGACTTCCGTCGACTGGAGGATCGCGAGCGTGCGTGCCGACGAGAAGTCGATCTGAACCGCCGCATTGCTCCGGACGTCTACCTGGACACGATCGTGTTGAGAGCGCCCGACGGCGCGATCTACGAGCACGGCGTGGCGATGTGTCGGATGCCTGAGGAGTTCCGCCTGGCAACAATGATTGATCGCGGTCAACCTGTCGATCAGCAGCTTCGCGCGGTGGCAAGGCTTCTCGCCAACTTCCACTCCCGGGCGGCGCGGGGCCCGCAGATAGCGGCGGAGGCTGGCCTTCCCGGGTTGCGCCGGCGATGGCTCGATAATCTCCGGGAGGCGGAGACATACCGTGGGGGCACGTTTCCGGAGTGCACGTTCGAGACGATCCGGCGGCTTGCGCTGGCCTATGTCGATGGCAGGGCCGATCTGTTGAAGGAGCGTGCTGACGCGGGTCTTTCCGTGGATGGGCACGGCGATCTGTTGGCGGAGGATATCTTCTGTCTGCCTGACGGCCCTCGCGTGCTGGACTGCCTGGACTTCGATGATCGCCTGCGTTGGGTGGACATGCTCGATGATGCGGCGTTCCTTGCCATGGATCTGGAGCGGCTCGGGCGGGCTGATCTGGCAGATGCCTTCCTGGACTGGTACGTCGAGTTCAGCGCCACACCCGTGGTGCGGTCGCTGCGTCACCACTACGTCGCGTACCGCGCGTTCGTTCGAGCCAAGGTCATGGCGATCCAGGCCGAGCAGGGCAACGTGACTGCTGCCGAGCAGGCCCGGCGCTGCGCCGACCTGACGGTACGACACCTGAGGGCCGGCGAAGTCAGACTGATACTCATCGGAGGTGCACCGGGCACGGGCAAGACCACGATCGCCACCGCGCTCGCGGAGCGCCTGGGTTGCGTGCTGCTCGGCACCGACACCATCCGTCAGGAGGCCCCCGCGCCGCACGCCTACAGCGCGCAGGCCAAGGCCGCGGTCTATCGCCTGTTGCTCGATCGGGCGCGTGCTTCGCTGGCCCACGGTGAGTCGGTTGTCGCGGATGCCACCTGGACCGAGCAGGTCAGCCGGGATCATGCCGGCCAGGTGGCCGCCGAGACGTCCTCAGCGCTCGTGCCGTTCGAGTGCCGGACTCCGACGGAGATCGCTGTGCAGCGGGCCCGGCTGCGTAAGCAGGCGGGCGGGTCGACGTCCGAGGCCGGGGCGGAGGTCGCTGCCGCACTGGCCGCGGAAAGGGCGGCATGGCCGGAGGCCACGGCGTTGGACACCTCCGGGGATCCTTCCGCCCCACTCCGTGCCGCCCTCACCGCCTTGGACCCGTCCGTGACGCGACGCCGGCCGGAGCCCTCGATTGCCTGAACGTCATCGGTCATACGGATCGTCCGAAACAGTCTTCACGTCGGCCCCGGATGGTGGTGTCGTGCGAGGAACCGGTAGACCTCGTCCGAACCCCACACCACCACCGGGCACGGCACCAGGAGCAGCAGAGCCCACCACGGTGGCGGTGCCGTGCTGAAGACCGCCTGTAGTGGTGGGGCGTAGATCACCAACGCGGCGACGCCGAGTTCGAACGCAACGCCCGCCAGCAGCAAGGGGTTGCTCATGACGCCGATGGCAACCAGCGATGCCCGTTCGGTTCTCGCGGCGAACGCGGTGCCCACCTGACACGCCACGATGGCGGCAAAGGTGGTGGAGGTTGCCTGTCGATAGGCGTGGAGCAGCGTAGGCGTGCTGTCCGGCGCCATGCCGAGGTGCCATCCCGCCTGGAACAGCACCGCAAGAAACAGCCCCATGGCCAGCGCCGCCGAGAGGCTACCCATCAGCAGCCAGGCGCGGCCCAGGACCCGTCGGGTGATCAAGTGCTCTCGCTGGCTACGGGGCGGCCGGCTCATCACATCGGGCTCGGCGCGTTCCCGCCCCAGCGCGAGGGCGGGAAGCGTCTCCGTTCCGAGATCGATGACCAGTATCTGCAAGACGGTCAACGGTAGTGGGATACGGCCGGCGCTCAACGCGAACACCGCGAACGGCACGACCTCCGGAACGGCATGCGCGAAGATGTACAGCACGAACTTGCGAATGTTGTCGTACACCCGGCGACCCTCGCGGACCGCCGTCACAATGGTGGCGAAGTTGTCGTCGGTGAGGACCATGGTCGCCGCCTCCCGGGCGACATCCGTTCCGGACAGCCCCATGGCGACGCCGATGTCGGCGTGTTGAAGGGCGGGGGCATCGTTGACGCCGTCACCGGTCATCGTGACAACCTCACCGTGGTGGCGAAGGGCGTCCGCGATCCGAAGCTTTCCCTCGGGGCTGCTGCGGGCGAAGACGATCTCGTCGAGGCCGGCGATCATGGCGTCGAGGTCGGCGTCACCGATCCGGTCCAATTCGTTGCCCGTCACGATCCTTGCCGGCCGGATCCCGACCTGCCGCGCGATTTCCGCGGCAGTGCGTCCGTGATCGCCGGTGACCACGTGCACCCGAATGCCGGCCGCATGGCAGGCACGCACCGCAGCCGGAACCTCGGGCCGAGGCGGGTCCTGCAACGCCACCAGGCCGACCAGGCACAGCCCAGTTTCGGCCTCCAACGCATTCGACGGGACCCCTGGCAGGCGGCGGGATGCCAGTGCAAGTACCCGAAGTCCGCGACCGGCGAACGTGTCGACCGCCCGTTCGACCGACGCACGATCCGCCGGCCGCATGGCTCGCTCCCCCGCCGTCGTACACCAGCTCGCGCAGTCGGGAAGCACCTTCTCGGGTGCGCCCTTGACCGCGAGGCGCAGGCCTTCTGCGCGGCGCGCCGCGGCGCTCATCCGCATTCGGCGGGGGTCGAAGCGGAACACCGCCATCCTGGGGGCCGGCGTGGCACCCAGTTGCGCAGCGCAACTGCGCAGCGCTTCCTCCATCGGATCGTTCGACAGCTCTGGGTCGACAGCGTCGGCAATGACCTCGGCTATCCCGCCCAGTTCCGGACCCGGAAGACCGGCCGCATCAAGCACCTTGCCGCCATACCAGAGACCGACGACCTGCATTCGGTTCCAGGTGAGGGTACCCGTCTTGTCCGTGCAGATGATCGTTGTCGACCCGAGGGTCTCGACGGCGGACAGCCGCTTGACCAACGCCCCGGCGCGTGCCAGTGCACGTACCCCGACCGCGAGGGCCAGGGTGATGGTCGGTAACAGTCCCTCCGGCACGTTTGCCACCAGCAGGCCGGCGGCGAAGATCGCGGCTGCGGTCAGCGTCAGGCCGGCGACGAGGCCCAGCGGCAGGAACATCGCACCCGCGGCGACGGCGACGGCCGCGATGATCCATGCGGTCCGACGCACCTGGCGTTCCAGTGGACTGTCCTGTCGTCTGTCTGGTTGGGACAGTGCGGCGATGCGTCCCAGTTCGGTGTGGGAACCGGTCGCGAATACCGCGGCGCGGGCCTGCCCGGATCGGCAGGTCGAGCCGGAGAACACGGCGTCCGGGGCATCGATCAGGCGCTCCGCGTCATCGATGGACCCGGCGGACCGGACGGTCGCGAATGGCTCACCCGTCAAGGTGGACAGGTCGACCTCGACAGTTCCCTCGATGAGCCTGGCGTCCGCGCACACCCGGTCGCCCTCCAGCAGGACAAGGACGTCGCCGACGACGATCTCGGTCGCAGGCACGGTCCGCACGACGCCGTCTCGCACCACCTTCGCATGCAGCGGCAGGTAGCGGGCGAGCGCGGCGACGGCGCGCGATGCCTGATGCTCCTGAATGACGGCGACCAACGCATTGACCGCGATGACGCCGACGATCGCGCCGCCGAGCACCGGGTTGCGGGTGACCACCGCCAGCCCGGCCGCGAGCCAGAGCAGCAGCGCCAGCGGCTGCAGGAGCTGACGACCGACCACCGACAGCCAGCCCGGCCCCGGCGTGGCCGGCAGTTGGTTGGGACCATGCACGGTCAATCGCCGTGCGGCCTCGCGCGACGCCAGGCCGCTGGTACCAGTACGCAGATCACGCAGCAGCCGGTCCACCGGCGTTCGCGTCGGGCGGTCCGACAGCGATGCGGCACGGACGTGGGCGTCGTCCATCGGACGCGACCGGCCCGGCGTCAGCTCACGGAGGCCACGGGGGTGCCGCCGTCCCGCGCGGCACCCTGATGGACGGCCGGCATCGACCCGTCGAAGGAGACCCTCGGACCGCTCCTTCCGACAGTGGTGGGGCGGCGCACGCGAACCGGGTTACGTGGTCGGAACCGCTCGCCCTTGCGCGCCGCGTCCAGCAGCAGGCGTCGCTCGGCGGCCGCCAGCGCGGCGCGCGTCTGGTCGGCCGCGTCCGGATCCACGGATACCGAGGTAATGCCCATGGCCACGAGATACTCGACGAAGTCCGACTGGTTGGACGGCGCCTGACCGCACAATGACGACGTGAGGCCCGATCTGCGACAGGCCCGCACGATGCGGCCAATCATGTCCAGGACGGCGGGATCGGTTTCGTCGAACAGCGGGGCGCAGATCTTCGAATCGCGATCCACGCCGAGTGTCAACTGTGTGAGATCGTTGCTCCCGATCGACACGCCCGATATTCCCATCCGTGCGTAGGTGGGGATCCAGTACGCCGCCGACGGCACCTCGGCCATGACCCACACGGGCAACGCCGACGCCGCAGGGTGCTGCCGAATGATGTCGAGGCAGACCTGCACCTCCCAGGCCGTTCGCGGGAACGGCAGCATCAGCACGAGGTTCGGCGTCCGCGACATGATGGCCCCGAGCATGTCCAGTTCGAGCTGGAAGAGATCCGGCTGATCGAGATAGTGATAGCAGCCCCGGTAGTCGATCACGGGGTTCTGCTCGGTGGGTTCGAACTCCGCGCCGCCCTCCAGTCCTCGGAATTCGTTGGATCGGAAATCAATGCTGCGGTATACCACCGGGCGGGGGCTGAAGGCGCGGGTGACCTGCCCCAGCGAGGCGACCATGGCGTCGATGAACGCCGGCTGCTGACCACGCTGCAACAGCAGCCTGGGATGCACGCCAGCCAGGGCGTTCGTCACCATGAACTCCGCCCGCAGCAGGCCCACACCGTCCACGTCCAGGTCCGCTGCCGAGGCGGCGTGATCGGCGAAGGCGAGGTTGACGTACAGCCGGGTTCCCACGGCCTCACGGTGGTCGATGCCAGGGCCGGCCAGCCGGCCCCGCCCGATGTCGACGCTTGGGATCGCGCGCCCCCCGATGACCTCTCCGCGTCGGGCGTCGACCGTGACCACGTCACCGTCGTGCAACGAAGATGTGGCGGTTCGGGTCCCCACGATGCAGGGGATGCCGAGTTCACGGGCGACGATCGCGGCGTGGCAGGTGACTCCCCCACCGTCGGTCACCAGCGCTGCCACCCGGCTCATCACGGGAACCCAATCCGGGCTCGTCATCGGCGCCACCAGGATCTCGCCCTGCCGCAGTTGCCCGGCCTCCTGGGCGGTGTGCAGCACGCGGACCCGCCCGGTGGCGGTGCCGCGCGAGGCGCCGAGACCGCGGAGCAGCACCGTGCCGGACGGCTGTCCATCCCCGTCGACCGGCGTGCAGGCCAGGGTGGTGATCGGCCGCGACTGCACCAGCCAGATGCGGCCGTGGGACCTCGCCCATTCGACATCCTGAGGGGAGCCGTAGTGCTTCTCCACCCGCAGTCCCAGCCCCGCGATCTCCAGGACCTGTTCGTCCGCCAGGACCCGCTCAGCGCCCCGCGCAGCATCCAGATGCAGGGTCCGGTCACCGCCGTTGGCGGCTGAGACGACTTCCAGCGATTGATGTCCCACCCGGGTGCTGACCATCCGCAGCGGATCCTTGCCGATGATATAGGTGTCCGGCTCGACCATTCCCGCGACGATTGCCTCACCCTGCCCGAAGACAGCCTCGACGACGATCCGTGTGGTGTCACCGGTGGCAGGATCGGCCGTGAACATGACGCCGGACTGCTCCGAATGGATCATCTGTTGCACGATGACCGCCATCGCCGGATCGGAGTCCTGGTGCACCGAAGCACGGTAGGCGAGCGCGCGCGGACCGTACAAAGACGCCCAGCAACCCTTGATGCGGTCGAGGAGCTTGGCCTGGCCGCGCACGTTGGTGTAGCTCGTGTTGATGCCTGCGAACGACGAGGCAACCGAATCCTCGCTGACTCCCGACGAGCGCACCGCCACCACCGCATTGCGGCCGAGGGTCCGATAACCGGCGGCGACCTCCGTCACCAATTCAGCGGGCAGCGAGATGTCCTGCAGCAGTGCCATCGCCGATTTGCTGGCGGATTGGAGTGAGTCTTCATCACCCCACTGGACCCGGGCGAGAATGGCGCGCAGCTTGTGATCCAATCCGGCCTCCCCGATTGCCGCCACATATGCCTCGCTGGTGACGACGAACCCCGGCGGGATGGGCAATTCGGCCTTGACCAGTTCGCCAAGGTTGGCTCCTTTCCCCCCGGCAAGGGAGTTATCGGCAACGCTCAGGTCATCAAGGGGCATGACGGCGCGCATCATCGAGATCCGATCGCCCGCGTGCCACGGGATACTTCGGGGACCCGAGCCTGGCGCTGCGCGTCGGTCCTGGTCCAGTCGAACACCGACTCGAGCCGTAGCCGGGGCGTGGGTGGCGGCGGCTGCTGGTTGACGTGCGCCCATCCGACCCGCACGATCAGGTGCGGGTGGCACGCGCCGCCGAATACCGCGGACCGCAGCATTCGTCGGGCCTCCGGCACCTCGATGGGCAGGCTGATCGGACAGGTCGCCAGTCCGATCACGGTCGCCTCGAGCAGGACTGCACTTGCTGCCTCACCCGCCTGCAGGCGGGATTTCACATCATCGTCAACGGTGCCGATCACCAGGAAGACGGACGCATCTTCTTCGTGCGGACCTGCCCGGTCCGACGGACCGTGGAAGGGTTGTCGATTCAACGGGTTCGTGGGTGGCCGGAAGCCCGCCGCGGGCACTCCGGCGTGCGGGCTGTCGGGCGTCCCGGTCCACAGCGCCAGTTCTTCGCCGTAGTTCGGATTCGTCCGTCGCTGTGTCTCGGCCACAGCCAGCGCGTTCGCCAGGACGCGTTGGACACTCCCGTCATCGACCCTGAACACGGTCGCGCCCTGATTCGAGCCCGCCCTGAGCAGGATGTCCACGATGCCGTCGGGAACTTCCCAGGATGTGTACGGTGCGCGGTTGCTGAATCGACGGGTGATCGCCTCCGACAGCGCGACCACATCGGGGTTGGGCGCCTGGCGCACAAATGTCACGGAGGCGAGACGCGCCGGTTGTTGGGTCCCGGAGGCGCGGCTGACGATCGTTGACCAACCGAGGGACGCAAAGGCGACGCGCGCGTGGTGCAGCACAGCGCCACAACTGACCAGTAGATCCGCCCTGTCCGGGTCGGTGGCGGCCAACCATCGCGTGTCGTCCGCCAGCAACTCCAGGCCGGTGTCTGCTCGACGCCACCGCCACGGCTGAGTGTTGTGTATGGACGGCGCCCGCATGGCACGCGCCAATGCCGCAGTGGTCGTCGAGAGTTCGGGAAAAGTTCCCGAGTGTCCCTCCGTCGCGGGGACGTCCCGCGACGGAGGGACGGGTCGTGATGCAGAACCGGTGGCGGGGGGCAGATCCACAGTCCGGGACATCTCACACTCCGCTACGTCAGTCGCAGCAGGTTGCGTACGTAGGTGACGCCTGGGACCGCCCACGCAGCATGCTCGGCCTGACGTCGTGCCGCCCAGGACGACACCACACCCGTAAGGGTGATCTCTGTGCCGTTGACCAATGGTTCGATCTGGTTCGCCTGAAGCTGGGCGTTACGCATGATGGCCGAGGTGATCTTCGCTCGTGCCTTGTCCGGCGAAATGGCGACCGTTGGCTTGATGACGATTTCGGATCGGACATCACGAACCCCGCGGAGTGTGCTCACCGACTGGATCGCTGCTCTGCGCTGATAGTCCCACGTCACCGTGCCGGACAGCGTTACTACGTGATCGCGGACCGTGGCCTTGATGGCGCTGCCGGGCACGATGGAGTTCTGATCCAAGGCGGTGGCGGCATCTCGCGCGATATCTGCGTCGTCCCGGCGCCAGGGCAGGTCCACCGACAATTCGTCGGCCAGCGCAGTGACTCCCCGGATCCGCAGGGCGGCCCTGGTCGCGGCCACCTTCTCCGGATAGCTGCCGACCTGACCGGAGAGCGTCACGGTGCCATCGCGGACCGACACTCCGATCCGATCGGCGTTGATGTTGGCCGCCCACTCGAGTTCGTGCTGGACGGCATCCTTCAGTGCGTGGTCAGCGTGTTTCGCTGTGGTTGCTGTACTCATACCGGCAATCCTGCACTCGGCTGGCTTGCTACGGGCAGGGTCCAAAGGCCCTCGGTTGTGCCGAATGTCATGACCTGGATGGCAGACCCCTCCCCTTCGGAACGTCGTGAAGACCCGAATCGGGCGGGGAGGGACCTTCGGCACTGGCGGCCCGGGCGTTCGGAGTCTGTGCTGGTGGTCGGGGATGATCGAAAGGAGAAGAGACATGTCAGGAGAACTAACAGCGACCCGACCCGAGCTGGCCAGGTGGAACCCATGGTCGGATGTGGACTGGAACAGGAGGCTGAACCACCTCATGCGTTCCCTCTGGCCGACGACCGACGGATCGCCAGAGGTGCTGCCAGGAGCGTCGCTCGAGGAGACCGACGAGGCCTTCGTGTTCGAACTCGATCTGCCCGGGGTGGCCAAGAGCGATATCACCATCGAGGTGTCGGGCAATCGCGTCTCGGTCAAGGGCAACCGCAACGAACCGGAACGCGACGGTGTCGTCCGCCGGTCCACCCGAGTGACCGGGAGCTTCGCCTACGAGGTAACGATGCCCTCACCGATCGAGGGCAAAGACGTGACCGCAGCGATGACCGACGGGGTCTTGAAGATCACTGCACCGAAGGCGACCACCGCCCGACCCAGGCACGTCACCATCAACTGATGCACCCCTGCGGCGGCCGAAGTCCCTGGCTTCGGCCGCCGAGGTGCAGATACGGTGCCGGCATCGGGACGAACGAGCACGAGCCACTATGAGCCGTCGGAGCCCAGGCGCCGCAGGACCGGGTCGGGAAGATGCGGCGCAGGAGCGATCCTGATTCGGGCGTCCACCGTCACCAACGACTCGGGACCGCAGATCACCGGATTGAGGTCCAGTTCGGCGATCTCGGGCACGCCGTCCACCAGCTGGGCGACCCTCACCAGCAAGTCGGCGACAGCATCCTGGGAGACCACCGGGCGGCCTCGGAAGCCGTTCAACAGCCGCGCGACCCGCAGCTGACCGAGCAGATCCATCGCGGTGGTGTGGTCGATGGGAGCCAGCGCGAATCTGCGGTCGTCCAGCAGGTCGGCGAGGATGCCACCGGCGCCCACCATGACCACCGGGCCGAATCGGGCGTCCTGTAGCGCACCGATGATCAGTTCGGTGCCGGTCGGCACCATCGGCTGCACGAGCAGCGGGCCTCCGGGCACGGCCGAGAGGATCTCGACGGCGGCACCGCGCAACGACTCCTCATCCGTGATGCCGATCCGGACGGCGCCCAGCTCGCTCTTGTGCAGTCCTCCGCCCGCCGCCTTGACCACCACCGGATAGCCAAGGTCCTGCGCCGCCCGGACCGCCGCGTCGGCGTCCGCGACGACCCGCTGTGGGCAGGTCGGTATACCGAAGCAGCCGAGCAGGGAAGTGGTCGCCTCCGCGGAGAGCCATTCGGCGCCCTCGTCCAGCGCGGCCGTCACCAGCGCGCAAGCCCGTGCAGTATCGGTGCCCGGCAGCGGTTCCGGCACGACGACGGGGCGGGACCGCTGGATTCTCCCGTATCGGCATGCTAGGCCGATGGCCCTTGCCGCCGGCTCCGGAAAGCCGAAGACCGGCAAGGAAGCGCCCGCCGTACCGCCCGGAATGACGGCGTCGTCGCCACCGACCAGCGTCGCGATCACCGGCTTGGTGGCCCCGGCCGCCACCTCGGCGAGCCTGGTCAGGACGGCCCGTGGGTCGCCGACGGCGGTCTCGGTGAACACCGTCATGACCGCGTCCACCTCGCCGGCGGCCAGCAGGACCTCAAGAGCGCGTCCCATCCGATCGGCATCGGCGGCCGCACCGAGGTCGGCCGGGTTGGCGTGCGAGGCAGCATCGGGAACGGCCTCCCGAAGATGCTGCACCGTCAGGTCCGACAGTTCCACCACCTGCAGCCCGGCCCGCGCGGCCGCGTCCGCCGCCAGGATCTGCGGGCCGCCCGAGTTTCCGACGATCGCGATCCGAGGTCCGGCCGGTACCGGCTGGGTGGTCAGCACCCGTGCGGCGTCCAACAGTTCGGACATGGTGTCCACGCGCAGCACTCCCGCCTGGGTGAACATGGCATCCACCACCACGTTCGCGCTGGCGGCGGCAGCGGTGTGCGACCGCCCGGCCTGTTCCCCCGCCGGCGTGCGACCGCCCTTGATCGCAATGATCGGCTTCGTCGTCGCGATCCGTCGCGCGATCCTGACGAACTTGCGCGGATTACCGAACGACTCCAGGTACAGTGCGATGGCTTTCACCCGCGGGTCGGACTCCCAGGCCATCAGCAGGTCATTTCCGCTGACGTCCGCCTTGTTCCCCACGGAGACGAACTGCGCAACACCCAGCCCGGACCGAGCTGCCGCCTCCACCACCGCGATGCCCAGCGCCCCCGACTGCGAGGCGAGTCCCAGCGCACCGTCCCGAACCGGCAGGTGGGCGAATGTCGCGTTCAGGCGCACCGCAGGGTCGGTGTTCAGGATTCCCAGGCAGTTGGGACCGATCAGACGCATCCCGAACCGGCGCGCGAGTACGCGCACCTCCCGTTCCAGATCACCGCCGGCCAGGCCGGTCTCGCGAAATCCGGAACTCAGCACGATCAACCCGCGCACGCCCCGCTGCCCACACGCCCGCACGACCTCGGGCACCGCTGGTGCCGGCACAGCGACGATCGCCAGATCCACGTCCGCCGGAAGCTGCGCCGCCGTGGGGATCGCAGGAATGCCCAGAACCGTGCCGCCGCTGGGGTTGACGGCGTGCACCTGACCGCCGAACCCGCCGTCGATGATGTTGCGCAGAACCTGGTGCCCGACGCTTCCGGGCCGGCGGCTCGCACCGACCACGGCCACCGACCGCGGCGCCAGTATGGCCGCCAGGCTCGCGGCATCGGCGCGGGCCTCGCGGCGATCCGATGCAGAAATCGCGTCCCAGCTCGCCCGGAGGTCGATGACCAGCCGGAGGGTGCCGTGTTCGTACGAGCGCTGTACCGGCAGGCCGAGGTCGGTCAGCAGGCGCATCATGTCACCGTTCTCGGCCAGCACGTCCGCGAGAAGCCGTCGATATCCATAACTGCGTGCGAGGTCGGCGAGGTGCTCTGCGAGCAAGGTTCCGATTCCCAGATGCTGCTGCGCATCGTCGACCAACATGGCGATCTCGGCGTCGTCATCGTTCAGCCGATCGAACTCGGCAACGGCGACGACGCGGCCCCGGGATTCGGCCACCAGGGCGCTGTGATCGGCGTTTCCACCCTGGGCGAGTCGGTCGGCATGACGGCGGGCCCGCGCGCGGTCCAGGCCGAAGAACCGCAGGTACAGCGACCGGTCCGAGACCCCCTCGTACAGCGCCGCGAGGCCGTCCCGGTCCGACTGCTCGGCGGAACGGATGTGAACCAGCGCTCCGTCCGATCGCACAGCATCGAGGTCCTTGGGCAAGGTGTTGGTCATGGCTCTCTGTTCTCCGTGTCGAGCGTCGCCCGCGTCCGCGTGCGGATGTCGGGGCGCCGGGTTCAGCAGGTAACGGCGCCCCGACCGCTCCATCACACTCCGCCGCGCCCGTGCACGGCAGGTGCCTTGGACCTTGCCTTTAGTGCCATTGGGCCCGAATCGGCCATAGGCCGCCCACGATCAACTGCCGGCGACAGGTAGCACGGCGACCGGGCAGGTGGCGTGGTGCAGAACGCCCTGGCTGACCGAGCCGAGCAAGGTGCCCGTCACGGCGTGCCGACCGTGAGATCCGACGACCAGCAGCCTCGCGCCGGTGGATTCCTCGACGAGTCCTCGCACCGGTTGGGCCCGCAGCACGGTGGGGTGCAGTGGCACGTCGGGGAATCGACGATGCCGGTCGCCGATCGCTTTCAGGAGCAGGGCATCGGCTCGGCCCGGGGCTGGGCGCGCGGGCCCCCAGGTGGTCATTGCCAGCGGATCGACGTGCCAGCACATCACCGGCACCAAGGGCGCCTGATGCCGGTGAGCGAACTCGAAGGCGAAGTCCAGGACGTCGTCGGCATCGTCGCTCGGATCGATGCCCGCCACCACCGGCGCACCCTCACCCGGAACGCCGGCAGATCCTCGGATCACGACCACCGGGCAGGTCGCCCGCGCCGCGACGGCCGCACTGGCCGAACCGAGCAGCATCGAGCCGGTGGGACCCAGTCGTCGAGACCCGACGGCGAGGAGCGAGGCGGTCGACGCACCCCGGAGCAGGGTCTCGACCACGTTCCCCTCCTCGATGGTGGCGCTGGTCCTCACGTCGCCTCGGCTGATCCTGGCGACCTCCTTCGCGCCGTTGATCACCACTCGACGAGCCGCGGTCCGCGCCGGATCCAGTTCGCGGGTGGCAACCCTGCCATGCCGCACCACGTACCCGCTCAGGTCGCCAGCATGGTAGACGTACATCAGCCGCAGCGGAGTCTTCCTGGCGCGGGCCTCCCCGACCGCCCAGCGCAGCGCCATCTTCGCGCCGTCCGACCCGTCATAGCCCACCACAATCGGGCCCGAAGCGTCCATCGCCGCTATCCCCCGCCCGCTACGGGCCGCCCGGTTGGCTCGGCCGGCGATGCGCGGTCGTTGGAGGCGGACAATCGGTATGCCGCCAGCCGGGATGCCATCTCCGGAAGCGCCTCGAGCGCCACCGATCCGTGCAGGTCCTGCAGCGCGGCCTCCACGTGAGCACGCACATCGCTCCGCTGTACCGGCATCGCAACGGTCTCCAACTCGGCGGTGAGGGCGGCGGCCATGGTCGACAGTCGCCTCTGGAATTCCGTCTCGATCCGATCGTGATCGGGATCATTACGCGATAAGAAGCTGGTCGTCATCACGATGTCGCCACGCTCTCCTTCACCTGCCGGCACGTGATGTCAACGATGCGCGGCGGGCGTCACCATGACCAGTGCCATTGGTCCCGACCCAGGATTGCGGCCGATCGGCGGTGCTGAACGTCGCCGCTCGCCTCCGCAGGTGCCTGTCCCGGCTGGCGGGCGGACGACGCCTCGGCGCGCGCTCGGCACGGTAGAAAACCTGCTTCCCGATCTCGATCAGCACCAGGTAGAGGACGACCATGGCCGAGAGGACGGCGTAGAACCGCAAGGGCAGGGGTTGAAATCCCAGCACCGCGCTGAGAGGGCTGACAGGCAGCAGCGCGCCGACCAGCACGACGGCGATCGCCGCCAGCACCAACGAAAGGCTCGGCCTGCTGCGGTAGAAGGGCACGCGCCGAGTTCGGATCGCGAAGATGATCAGTGTTTGAGTCGCCAGGGATTCCACGAACCATCCGGAGCGGAACTCGGCCGGGCCGGCGTGCAGCATCCACAGCATGACGGCGAAGGTGACGAAGTCGAATACCGAGCTGATGGGGCCGAACACCAACATGAACCGGCGAATCATTCCGATGTCCCAGTGGGAGGGACGGTGCAGCTGATCGGCATCGACGTCGTCGGTGGGGATGGCGAGCTGGCTGGTGTCATAGAGCAGGTTGTTCAGCAGGATCTGTGACGGCAACATCGGCAGGAACGTCAGGAACAGCGAGGCTCCGGCAGCACTGACCATGTTGCCGAAGTTGCTGGAGGTGCCCATCAGTACATACTTGATGGTGTTGGCGAAGATGCGGCGGCCCTCCATGACCCCGTCCGCGAGCACATTCAGGTCCTTGCGGAGCAGGATGACGTCGGCGGCGTCCTTGGCCACGTCGGTCGCGGTATCGACGGAGAAACCAACGTCGGCCGCGTGCAGTGCCAGGGCATCGTTCACACCATCGCCGAGGAACGCGGCATCGCCCCCGGCGAGATGTTGCAGGCGAACGACGCGGGCCTTCTGTTCGGGGCTCACGCGCGCGAACACGGTGGTCGCGGGGATTCTCGCCGTCAGTTCCGTGTCCGTCATTCGATCGATCTCGCTGCCGATCAGTGCCTCCGGACACGGCAGCCCCAGATCACGGCACACCTGCACGGCGACCGTGCGATTGTCGCCAGTGATGACCTTGACCGTCATGCCCAGCCGTCGCAGCCTGGCCAGAGCGGTGGCGGCCTCGGGCTTGGGCGGATCGAGGAACACCAGCAGGCCGACCAGTTCCAGGTCGCGCTGGTCTGCTGCCGTGGGCAGCCGTAGGTCCCTCACAGGCCGGGATGCCACCGCGATCACCCGGTGACCCGCGCCGTACTCGGCTTCCAAGGCGCCGCGAACCGGAGATGGAACGTCGCGACAACGGGGCAGAACCGCCTCCGGTGCCCCCTTGGTGACCAGTACCCGGCTCCCATCGACCTGTTGCACGACGGTTGAGGTGAACCGCCTGTCGTGATCGAACGGGAGCGTGCCGAGCCTGCTGACCCCGCGGCTCTCCCGGCGTTCGACCGCTCCGGCCGGAGATGTCCACAATGCCGCATCGAGCGCGTTGGCGCCGACCATGTCCTCGCCGTCGTCTGGGATCTCGCAGGCCAGCAGCCCGAACCGCACCACATCCTGCGCCTGCCGACCGGGGACCGGCACGCCCCGCATGAACCGCACCCGGCCATCGGTGAGCGTGCCGGTCTTGTCCGTGAACAACGTGCCGACGTCCCCGAGGTCCTCGATGCATACCAACCTCTTGACCAGGACGCCGCGGTTGCTCATCCGGTGGGAGCCGGCGGCCAGGCTGGTGGACACCACGGCCGGCAGCAATTGGGGCGTGATGCCCACGGCGATGGCCAGCGAGAACAGCACCGCATCGATCACCGGTCGCTGCAATACGATGTTGACGGCCAGTATCCCTGTGGTCAGCGCGCCGGCCACCAGGACCAGCAGCATCGAGAACCGCCGCAGACCGGTCTGGAACTCGGTCTCCAGATGGTGCGTTCCGAGCCCCGAGGTGATGTGCCCGAATTGCGTGTGCGGGCCGGTCGCGACAACGACACCGCGACCGGACCCCCCGTGCACCACCGTTCCCATCAGCGCACAGCACTCAAGGTCCGCGAAACCACCGCGGTCCGTCACCGGCTCGATCGACTTGCCGACCGGAACGGACTCGCCGGTCATGACCGATTCATCGCACTCCAGCTGGTTCGTCTCCAGCAGCCGCACGTCCGCCGGCACGATATCGCCCAAACGCAGTTCGACCATGTCACCCGGCACCAGATCGCGCACGTCGACGCGATGGGCAGCGCCGTCGCGGATGGCTATGGCGAACCGCCGGATCCGCGAATGCAGTGCCTGCGCGGCTCGTTCCGCGCGGTATTCGTTGCCGAACCCCAGACCCACCGACATCGCCACGATGATCCCGATGATCAGGGCGTCCGAACGCTCCCCCACGAAGTAGGAGGCCACTGCGGCGACAATCAGCAGGACCAGCAGCGGCGACCGCACCTGCCGAACCAGGACCGGGAGCGCCCCGGCCCGATGGGAGCCCACCACATTGGCCCCGAACTGCGCTCGCCTTTCGATGACCTGCTGGCTGCGTAAGCCGCTGCGGGTGGTGCCAACACGCGCCAGCACCGCGTCGCACGGCAGCCGGGCAGCGACGCCGATGTCGTCCAGCACGCCGGGGGCGTCCCGACCTGTCGAGCGTGACCCGATCCCTCGCACGCGCACAGCGTGCGCGTGATGCCGCGAAGTACCGTCGTGCCGTTGGTCACCGGTTCGCGGGACCAACGTCCCGTTCACCCGCCCGCACCTTGCGCGAAACCCGCGGCTGCAGCACAGTCGATGGGGTGGACGACACCGAGTTGGTGCTGCTGGACCGCTATTGGCGCGCGGCGAACTACCTGTCCGTCGGCCAGATCTATCTGATGGACAACCCGCTGTTGCGGGAGCCGCTGGCGCCCGAGCACGTCAAACCGAGGCTCCTCGGACACTGGGGCACGACTCCCGGACTGAACTTCGTCTACGCCCATCTGAACCGTGCCATCAGGGCACGAGACCTGAACATGATCTACGTGTTCGGGCCCGGTCACGGCGGACCGGCCGCGGTGGCCAACGCGTACCTGGAGGGGACCTACAGCGAGGTCTACCCGCACATCGGACGCACCGCCGACGGCATGCGCCGGCTGTTCCGGCAGTTCTCCTTCCCCGGCGGCATCCCCAGCCACGTCG
>JBIQML010000024.1:0-18405 GCA_044463405.1 Nakamurella lactea
CGAGCCGGAGCACCTGGTGGACATCAACGGCATCGCCGAGCTGGACTTCATCGAAGCCCGTGCCGACGGCGACGCCCCAGGTGTGACGATCGGGGCGCTGGCACGGCACGCCGCGGTGGCCCGGCACGCCGAGGCGAACCGGGTGCAACCGCTGCTCGGCCAGGCCCTGGAGCTGGTGGCGCACGCGACGATCCGCAACCGGGGCACCACCGTCGGCTCGCTGGCGCACGCCGACCCGTCCGGGGAGATGACCGCGGTGCTGGCGCTGACCGGCGGGTCGGTGACGGCGGCCTCGGCGCGGGGCGAGCGGGTGATCCCGGCCTCCGAGTTCTTCGTCGGGCCGCTGGAGTCGTCGCTGGCCGAGGACGAGCTGGCGGTATCCGCGTTCTTCCCGGCGGCGCCGGCCGGATCCGGCACGGCATTCGTCGAAATGGCGCGCCGGCACGGTGATTACGCGCTGGCCGGGGTCGGCGCCGTCGTCACCCCCGGCGGCCCCGGTGGCGGGCCGGCGACCGTGCGCTGCGCCTTCCTGTCGCTGGCCGATACCCCGCTGGTGCTGGACCTGACCGAGGCGTGGGCGGCCGGGCCGGACGCGGCCGCCGGCGTCGCCCGGGAGGCCGTCGACCCCGGTGACGACATTCACGCCACGGCCGACTACCGCCGGCACCTGGCCGGCGTGCTCACCGTGCGGGCGATCCGGCAGGCCCTGGACCGGATCGGCCAGGAGGCGGCGGCATGACGGCGAACCCCAACGTCGCCGCGGTCCCGGGCGAGACCCGGCGCGCGGTGACCATCACCGTGAACGGCGTGCGCCGGTCCGCCGACGTGGACGTGCGCCGCACCCTGTCGGACTTCCTGCGGCACGACCTCGCCCTGACCGGAACGCATGTCGGCTGTGAGCACGGCGTCTGCGGCGCGTGCACGGTGCTGCTGGACGGCCTGCCGGTGCGGTCCTGCCTGCTGTTCGCCGTCACCGTCGACGGGCACGCCGTCACCACCGTGGAGGGACTGGGCGAGTTGCAGCCGGACGGGACGGTGACGGTGTCCCCGGTGCAGCAGGCCTTCCGGGACTGCCACGCCCTGCAGTGCGGGTTCTGCACACCCGGGTTCCTGACCACCATCACCGCCGGGCTGGCGGAGAACCCGCACCCGACGCCCGGGCAGGCCGCCGACATGATCTCCGGAAACCTGTGCCGCTGCACCGGGTACCAGAACATCGTCGCCGCGGTGCTGCGGGCCGCCGAACTGGCCGACGATCCGGACGCTCCGCTGCCCGACGAGGGGTTCGACCACGACCCCGAGCCCGAGCATCCCGCCGAAGCGCCGGCCGGC
The DNA here is from genome assembly GCA_044463405.1 of Nakamurella lactea. Classification (GTDB taxonomy): domain Bacteria; phylum Actinomycetota; class Actinomycetes; order Mycobacteriales; family Nakamurellaceae; genus Nakamurella; species Nakamurella lactea_B. Next base: position 1,333 of record JBIQML010000024.1, read on the forward strand.
CGGCACGCCGCGGGGGCCGATCACTGATGGCGCAGCGATACTTCGGCTCCCCGATCCGCCGCACCGAGGACGTCCGGCTGACCACCGGCCAGGGCCGCTACACCGACGACATCGCCGCCGGCGCACCGGTTCTGGAAGCGGCGTTCCTGCGATCGCCGCATGCCAACGCGCGCATCACCGACATCGACGTCACCGATGCGCTGGACGTCGACGGCGTGGTGGCGATCTACACCCACGACGACCTGGACGGCCCCGCCGGCGAGCCGCTGCCGGTGCTGATCCCGCACCCCGCCCTGCACGCCCCCCGCACCGCCTACGCGCTGGCCAAGGACAGGGTGCACCACGTGGGGGACCCGATCGTGATGGTGGTCGCCGAGAACCGCTACCTCGCAGAGGACGCCGTCGGCAAGATCACGGTCTCCTACGAGTTCCTGCCCGCCGTGGTGGGTCTGGACGCGGCGCGGGCCGCCGAGCACACCGTGCACGACGACGTGCCGGACAACGTCGCCGCGCACCTGCTGCAGGAGGTCGGCGACCTGCCGGCCGGCTTCGACGCGGCGCCGCACGTGCTGGAGTTCGACCTGCACGTGGAGCGCAGCGCGTCCACCCCGCTGGAGGGCAAGGCGGTGCACGCCCGCTGGGACGCCGACGACGGGTCGCTGCGGGTCTACTCGTCCACCCAGGCGTCCACCTCGGTGCGCGCCGCGATCGCCGCGAAGCTCGAGTTGCCGCTGCTGAAGGTCGAGGTGGTGACCCCGGACGTGGGCGGCGGGTTCGGGGTGAAGATCGTGCACCCGTGGCCGGAGGAGATCATGGTGCCGTTCGCGGCGCTGCGGTTGCGCCGGCCGGTGCGCTGGACCGAGGACCGCCGCGAGCACTTCATCTCCGCGGCGCACGAGCGCGGCCAGGACCACCACGTGAAGGTCGGCTTCGACGACGAGGGCCGGATCCTCGCGCTGGACGTGCAGTTCTGGCACGACAACGGCGCCTACACCCCGTACGGCATCATCGTGCCGATCATCACCTCCACCCAACTGCTCGGACCGTACAAGCCGGGTGCCTACCGGGTGGAGTTCTTCTCGATGTACACCAACACGGTGCAGGTCACCCCGTACCGGGGCGCCGGCCGCCCGCAGGGCGTGTTCGTGATGGAACGCACCGTCGACAAGATCGCGCAGGCGCTCGGCCGGGACCGGACCCGGGTGCGCGCGGCGAACTTCATCCAACCCGACGAATTCCCCTACGACCAGGGCCTGATCTTCCAGGACGGTAGGCCGCTGATCTACGACTCGGGCAACTACCCCGACCAGCTGGACATGCTCAAGGACATGATCGGCTGGGACGACTTCGAGGCGGTGCGGGCCGAGGCGGCGTCCCGCGGGAAGCTGGCCGGCATCGGCCTGGCCTGCTACGTGGAGGGCACCGGCGTCGGCCCCTACGAGGGTGCGCACGTGCACGTACAGACCGACGGAACCGTCGACGTGGCAACCGGTCTGACCTCGCAGGGCCAGGGTCACCAGACCATGCTGGCGCAGATCACCGCCGACGAGCTGGGGGTTCCCTTCGACAAGGTCAGGGTGGTGACGGGCGACACCCGCCGGTTCGGATATGCGGTGGGCACCTTCGCCTCCCGCACCGCGGTGATGTCCGGGTCGGCGGTGGCGCTGGCCGCCCGCGCGGCCAAGGCCAAGGCGCTGAAGGTGGCGGCCGATGCGCTGGAATGCTCCCCGGATGACCTGGACGTGGTCGACGGGATCGTGGCGATGAAGGGCAACCCGTCGACGGCGATCCCGCTCGGCCAGGTGGCGGTGCTGTCCAATCCGCTGCGGTATGCGTTCGACAAGGCCGCCGCGGCGGCGACCCAGTTCGCCAAGGCCGGCGACCCGGACAAGCCGCCGGTGGCCGACGACGAGGAGCCCGGGCTGGAGGGCAAGGACTACTACTCCCCGCCGCGGTCCACCTTCGCCTCCGGCATGCACGCCGCGATCGTCGAGATCGACCCGGAGACCAGCGATATCCGGGTGGTCAAGTACTGCGTGGTGCACGACTGCGGCCGGCTGATCAATCCGATGATCGTGGCCGGGCAGGTGCACGGCGGGGTGGCGCAGGGCATCGGCGGCGCGCTGTACGAGGTGATGGCCTACGACGAGAACGGGCAGCTGCAGAACGCCTCGTTCATGGACTTCTTGATGCCGTACGTCACCGAGGTGCCGCAGCGCGAGCTCGGCGCCCTGGAACTCGGCCACCAGGAGACCCCGTCACCGCTGAATCCGTTGGGGGTCAAGGGTGCCGGCGAGGCCGGGGTGATCCCGGTGTCCGCGCTGATCGCGTCCGCGGTGGAGGATGCGGTGGGCCTCCCGATCGACTCGATGCCGCTGTCCCCCAACGATCTGTTCGCACTGCGCCGCAGGGCGGACGCCGGCGAGCTGCCCCCGGTGTGGCGTGCGGAGCCTGCAGGAACACGGAGCGCGACGAGCCCCTCGGAGGTCGGTTCATGAAGGTTAACGGCACCTCGGTGCTGCACGCCACGCCTGATCGGGTGTGGGCGGCGATCACCGATCCGACCGTGCTGGCGGGCGTCATCCCCGGCTGCCAGGCGCTGAATCCCCTGGGCGAGAACCATTTCGGACTCACGGTGAGCATGGGCGTGGCCGCGATCAGGGGGACCTACGCCGGCGAGGTTCGGCTGTACGACCTGACCGAACCCGCGGCGCTGACCATGCGCGCGGCCGGTGCCGGCTCACCCGGCACCATCGACACCACGGTCGCCGTGACCCTGTCCGACCTGGGCGACGGCACCACCCGGCTGGACTACGACGCCGACGCCATCGTCGGCGGCATGGCCGGGGGCGTCGGTCAGCGGGTGCTTGCCAGCGTCGCGAAGAAGACCGCCGGGCTGTTCTTCTCCGCCATCGATGACGTGCTCACCGGACAACGGCCCGTCTCGGCGGCGCCGCCCGGGGCCGCTGCCGCCGGTGGGCCTGCCGGTGCCCGCCCCGCTGGTGGGCCTGCCGGTGCCCGTCCCGCTGGTGGGCCTGCCGGCGCCGGACCCGCGGCCGAGCAGGCCGGCGCGGCCCCCGGCGGCGGTGCGCAGCCGTTCGGTGCCACCCTCACCGGCGCTACTGCCCCGGCGTCCGCGGGTTCCGGCGCGGCGCCCCTGGTCGCCGCCGCGGTGACGGGGGCGCTGGCGATGGCCGTCGGGGTGCTCATCGGCGCGCGCATCGCCCGCCGATCCTCCTGACGGGCGGAATGGTCGGCCCGCTGTGCCGTCCATGCGTTCCGCGCCTGTGCGGTGGTGCCCCAATCTCGCGGTCCGCCAGGGCCGTCGGAGGTGTCAACCCGTCGGCGAAATGTCTTATTAGTCGGAGACTCGGCTTTACCGGATCTTCGGATTGTCCGGCATCGTCGCAGGTCAGGGCGGTGACGGAGGACCCGCCGCTGGGAAACGACCTCCCCGTCCAGCACAATGGATCGCGCGGATTCCGGCACGACGTGCGGGATCCGCCCGCCGCGGCCCGATCCGGCGCGGCGCACCGAGCAGCCGGCAGGGCGCTGTTCGCACCGACAACCGGAAGGCGATGAGGCATGGCCGACGAGCCGTCGAGTCCGCAGCCGCCGCCCGGTTTCGGTCAGAGCCGCTACCAGCTGGGACCGGACGACACCCCCACCGTCCCCAACCTCTTCGCGCAGGGTGATCCACCGCCCGGCTTCTGGGACGCGCCGCGCCCGCGGGACGACGCGGCCCGGCAGGACCCGGCCCGGCCCGGCGTCGCCGGGTCGCCGGCCGCAGCGTCGGGTGCCGGAGCCGCGGCGGCCGCTGCCGGTCCCGGGCCGGGTCCGCAGGTGGTGCCTCCCCCGGAGGATGCCGGCCTCGGGGTCCAGGTCGCCTCCACCCTGCCGCCGCCCGCCGAACGTCGCCGGGGGGCGCTGATCGCCGTCGGCCTGGTCGCGCTGGCGACCGTGCTGGTGGTGGCCGCAGCCCTGCTGATCGGCCCGCACCTGGGCGGCGGCGGGACCGACGACGACAACCAGCAGGCGGCCCCGCCGCTCACCCCGGCGTCCACCAGCCTGACCACGTCGTCGGACGGCGGGGGCGCCTCCGAAACCTCCGCCGCCGTCGCCCCGCCGCCCGTCGACCCGACCGAGCAGTCCGGCGCGGGCGAATCGCCGGACGCGACGGCGCCGTCCACCGGGGCCGGCACCACCCGCAGCGTCGTCACGGTCACCGTCACCGCTGGTTCCTCCACCTCCGGCAAGGGCCATGCCAAGGTCCACACCAAGGGCGGCAAGCACGCCGGGCGGGCGGCATCCGGGTCGAAGAAGACCACGGGTACGAAGTCCAAGCACACGTCGTCGACCGCGCCGGTGTCGAAGTCGACGCACACCGCGACAACCACGCCCACCTCGAGGCCGAGCCGCTACGGCGTTCCCATCCGGCAGATCGGGTGCAGCAACGGCTTCATCGTGCAGCTGGCCAGCGAGCTCACGCCGAAGGCGTTCGCCGCACGGGTCGCCGAACTGCAACGGCAGGGCCTGGTGCCCGACGACGCGAAGGCGGCGAATTCCGCGAAGTCCTGCAAGCTGTTCACCAACCAGACGAACACGCTGATCCTGTACGCCGGCCCGTTCCAGGACCGTTACGACGCCTGTTCGGATCGGCTGGCGGGCCCGTACGACGCGTTCATCCGCGGCGCGAATCCCGGAACGTCCGGCGAGTTCGTGTCCTGCATCTGCCCGGACCGCGCCCGGGACCTGCCGACGATCTCCCGGGTCGGCGCCACCGACCAGTGGATCGGCGAGTTGCAGCGGATGCTGGCCGCGCACCTGCGGTACTCCATTCCGGACCTCGGCATCGACTCCTGGGGCACCTACACCGACGGCACCCGGGCCGCCGTGCAACGGTTCCAGTCCGACAACGGCCTGCACGGCAGCGGCACGGTGGACACCGGGACGTGGCGGGCGCTGCAGCACGCCGGCTGCTGAGGTGCGGCGGCCCGCGCCGGGCCCGGGACGGCCCTGCTGAGACGGAATCTTCCGGACACCGCGGGACATCGTGGGCATCGTCCCGGAGTCCTCCTCGGGATTCGGTGCGGAAATATCCGCACGGCGGACATTTCCCCACCGAATCCGCGTCGGCCCGCCAAGAATCCGCGCGTGAGGTTGCCGCAGACTTGGCCCCACCCGCCGGAGACAACGCGTCAGCCCGCCAGGAGTCCACGCGTCAGCCCGTCGGGAGTCCACCCGTCGGCCCGCTCGGAACCTTCGCGTCAGCCCACCAGCGTCTTGACGGCGGCGATGATCTCGGCCAGGCCGGCCTTGGCGTCGGAGAAGAACATGCCTGTCCGCTCGTTGGTGTACAGCTCGTTGTCCAGCCCGGCGTAGCCCTTGCCCATCGACCGCTTGATCACCACGACGGACCTGGCGTGGTCCACGTCCAGGATCGGCATGCCGGACACCGGGTTCCCGGGCCTGCGCGCCGCTGGATTGGTGACGTCATTCGCACCGACCACGAGTGCCACGTCCGTCTGCGCGAACACCGGATTCGCCTCGTCCATCTCCTTGAGCAGCGGATACGGCACGTTGGCCTCGGCCAGCAGCACGTTCATGTGGCCCGGCATCCGCCCGGCCACCGGGTGGATCGCATAGCCCACCTCCACGCCCCGCTCGCCGAGCAGGGTGCCCAGCTCGGCCAGTTCGTGCTGGGCCTGCGCCGCCGCGAGCCCGTAGCCGGGCACGATCAGCACCCGCTGGGCGTACGCCAACTGGATCGCGACGTCGTCGGCCGACACCGACCGCACCGCGGCGTCGACCGAACCCGTGGCCACGGCGGTGGAGTCGCCGGTGCCGAACCCGCCCACGATCACGTTGACGATCGACCGATTCATGGCGTCGGCCATCAGCTTGGTCAGGATGGTGCCGGACGCGCCGACCAGCGCCCCGGCGATGATCAGCACCGTGGCGTCCAGCACGAAACCGGCCATCGCCACGGCCATCCCGGTGAACGCGTTCAGCAGCGAGATGACCACCGGCATGTCCGCGCCGCCGATCGGCAACACCATGGTCACCCCGAACGCCAGGGCCGCCACGCAGGTCAGCAGCAACGCGGCCGGATTGGCCGGATCGACGATCAGCCAGACGATCCCCGCCAGGAACGCGGTCACCAGCACCAGGTTGACCACCCGGCCCGAGGGGATCCTCACCGGCCGGCCGGTCACGATCCCCTGCAGCTTGCCGGCGGCGATCAGCGATCCGGTGAAGGTCACCCCGCCGATCACGATGTCCAGCGCCGCGGTCACCGCCACCGTCGTGCTCACCGGAAGGCCGGTGGTCAGGTCGTGCACCGCCAGCAGCGCGGCCGCGCCGCCGCCCACCGCGTTGAAGATGCTGACCAGCTGCGGGATCGCCGTCATCTTCACCGATCTGGCGACGTACAGGCCGATCCCGCCGCCGAACGCGAACCCGCACGCGGCGACGACCCAACCGGTGACCGTCATCTGCCCGCGCACCGCGATCAGTACCACCGCGGCGAGCACGGCACACGCCATGGCGACCATGGAGATCTGGTTGCCGCGTCGCGCGGTGCGCGGCGAGTTCATCAGGTGCAGGCCGACCACGAAGCAGGCGGCGGCCGCCAGGAACACCAGCCGCACCACGGTCTCGGTGACGCTCACGACGCGCTCCCGTCGCCCGTCCCATCACCGGCGGCGGGAGGCGACTCCGGCGGCGCCGGAGGCGGATTCGGCCTGGCCTTGAACATCTCCAGCATGCGATCGGTGACGGCGTAGCCGCCGACCACGTTCATCGCCGCCAACGCCACCGCGAGGAAGGCGATGATGTACCCGCCGACCCCGCGCGCCGTGGACGTGACCAGCAGCGCGCCGATCACCACCACTCCGTGGATGGAGTTGGCGCCGGACATCAGCGGGGTGTGCAGGGTGGCGGGAACCTTCGAGATCACCTCGAAGCCGACCAGCACCGCCAGCACGAAGGTGGTGATGTCGAACAGCAATTCGGTGCTCACGATCCGGTTCGCCCCCTCGGCTCGGCACGCTTGCCTGAGTACCTGTCGACGGCCTCGGCGACGGCCGGGTGGACCACTGCGCCGTCGTGCGTGACGATCATCGCCCCCAGCACCTCGTCCGCCGGATCCACCGTCACCGCCCCGTCGCGCACCACCAGCGCCAGCAGCGCCGCGACGTTGCGCGCGTAGGCGCGGGACGCGGCCGGGGCCATGTCCGAGGGCAGGTTGCCGGCGCCGATCACGGTCACGCCCGGCGGCACCGTCACCGTCCGATCCGCTTGCGAGACCTCGACATTGCCCCCGTACGGTCCGGCGGCGATGTCCACCACCACCGACCCCGGCCGCATGGCCGCCACCGCCGACGCGGTGACAAGCAGCGGGGGCTTGCGGCCGGGGACCTGGGCGGTGGTGATCACCACGTCGGCCCTGGCGATGTGCCCGTCCAGCGCGGCCAGTTGCGCGGCCCGCTCCTCGTCGGTCAACTCCCGGGCGTAGCCGCCCGCGCCGACGGTGGAGACCACCCCGGGCAGCTCCACGAAACGGGCGCCCAGCGAGGCGACCTCGTCGCGGGCCTGTGGCCGCACGTCGTACCCGGACACCGACGCGCCGAGCCGCCGGGCGGTGGCGATCGCCTGCAGCCCGGCCACTCCGGCGCCGAGCACCAGGACCTCGGCGGGTTTGACGGTGCCGGCGGCCGTCATGAGCATCGGGAAGTAGCCGCCGTAGGTGTCGGCGGCCCGGATCGCGGCACGGTATCCGGCGATCGACGACTGGGAGGACAGCGCGTCCATGGTCTGCGCCCGGGACAGCGTGCGGGGCAGGTAGTCCAGCGCCAGCGTGGTCACGCCGCGTTGCGCCCACCGCAGCACCTCGGCGGGCCGCTCCCACGGCCGCAGCAGCCCCACCAGCACCTGGCCCGGGCGCAGCCGGTCCGAGTCCTGCGGTGTCGGCGGCCCCACCCTGGCGATCACCGCCGACCGGGCGTAGACCGCGTCACGGCCGGCCAGCGTGACACCCGCCTGCTGGTAGGTGGAGTCGTCGAAGGTGGCCCTCGCCCCGGCGCCGCGCTCCACCAGCGCCTCCGCGCCGAGCGCCCGCAGTCTGGGAATGACCTCGGGGACCAGGGCCACCCGCCGCTCGCCGGTGGCGGTCTCCTGGGGCACGCCGACCAGGGCGGCCGGCGGCGTGTCCCCGGGCGTCGGGACGGCGGGATCCGGCGAGCCGTCCGGGGGTGGTTCGGTTCCTGTCAGCGTCGATCATCCTTCCCCGGGTCGGCGGGCGGTGGCGGGTGGTGCTGTCGCGGTATCGCCCTCACGGTAGGCGGATGCGGTCCCGTCGGCAGCGTGACATGGCCGACTCACGCGGCCCGGCCCGTCGGTAGGATGCGCCGGCGGGGCCGGCCTCGCCCGGCGCGCGGCGTGACGACGGGGGCTGCGTCAGCCGGTCGCGAACACGTACCGGTTCAGGAAATCGCCGGCGAACCGGCCGTCCGGGTCGTGGCGGCGGGCCAGGTCCACGAACTCGGGCAGCCGGCGGTAGCGGCGGCGGAAGACGTCCGGACCCGCGGTGAAGACCTTGCCCCAGTGCGGCACCGCCTGGAAGGGCGCCAGCGCCCGTTCCAGGTCCGGCAGCACCGCGAGCACCGCCGCTGCGTCGCTGGTCCAGGTGAAGTGGAACGCCACGGAGTCCTGCCGGTAGGCCGGGCTGAGCCAGAGGTCGTCGGCGGCGATGGTGCGGATCTCGGCGATCTGCAGCGCGCCGGTCATGGCCGCGCCAACGTCGAACAGCGCGCGGATCGCCGCCGGCGCGTGCTGCCGCGCCACGAAGTACTCGGACTGGATCTCGTCGCCGCTGCTGGGCCGGTGGCCGGCCCGGAAGTGCGGCAGCCGGTCGTGCCAGGGACCGGGAACGCCGCCCTGCCGGGTGCAGGCCGTCGGGTCGCCGCCGGGAACCGGGTTGACCTGCGCCTGCGCGGGGCGGGCGCCGCCGGGCAGGTCGACCGGGCGTGGATCCCCGTCACCGCCGGTGCGGGTGTCCCCGTCACCGCCAGTGCGGTTGTCCCCGTCACCGCCAGTGCTGTTGTCCCCGTCACCGCCGGACTCCGCGACGCGCCGCTTGACCCATACCTGGTCCACCACGCCGCCCTGCCAGCGGGTGAAGCAACTGACGCTGTCGCCGGCCCGGTAGACGCGATCGAAGTCGTTGGCCAGGGTGTCGGCCGGCAGGTCGAGCAGCACCGTTTGGGCGACCTGGTAGTAGGGCACCAGCGACAGGGTCAGGGACGTCATCACCCCCAACGCGCCGAGGCTGACGACGGTGCCGGGGAAGATCTCCGGATCGTCGGCCCTGCTGATGTGAACGAGTTCGCCCCGCCCGTCGACGAATTCGGCCGCGATGACGGCGGTCGCCAGCCCGCCGAACCGGTCCCCGGAGCCGTGCGTTCCGGTGGCACACGCACCGGCCACCGAGATGTGCGGCAGCGAGGCCATCGCCGACAGGCCGTATCCGGCGGCCGACAGCCGCTCGGCGACGCTCGAGTAGGGCAGGCCAGCGGACACCGTCGCGGTGCGGGCGGCGTGATCGACGGTGACGTGCGACGGCATCGCATCCAGCGAGACCAGATCGCCGTCACAGTCGGCGATGTCGTTGAACGAATGCCGGCTACCGAGCGGCCGGATCCGGTCCGTGGTTCGGATCAGCCGCTGCAGATCGTCGACCGACCGCGGGTGATGCAGCCGCTTCGCCCGGTAGGAGTAGGTGCCCGACCAGTTGGAGCCGGGGCCAGCCGGATCCGGCCGGGGATCGCCCGGCCCTGCGTCGCGGTCATCCGATCCAGGCACCCGACCATTGTGGGCCGGGGTGGGTCGGCCGGGGAAGCCGGGTGTCCCGGCATCGCGTGCAGAGGTGCGCGTCGACGTCCTGCGCCTCATGGCCCGGAATGCGGCGGGCGTTGCGCCCGGGATTCGGCGTGCACGTGGGCGTGCAGGCCGTCCCGCCCCGCGATCATGACCAGCTCGGCGGGGCCATCGATGGCCTCGAAGCCGTGCGGCGTCATGGTGCTGAACTCGGCGGCTTCGCCCGTCTCGACGACGATCTCGCGATCCCCGAGCCTCAGGCGCACTCTGCCCTCGGTGACCACGAACCAGTCGTGACCGGGGTGCACGCGCTGCTCGGGCCGCCCGCCGACGGGTTCGAGGCGCATCTTGATCGCCATGGTGGTGCCGGTGGGCCGGCTCAGCATCCATATGGTGCGGGTCCCGGACCGGTCGGGGACCGGCCGGATGACGACGTCCTCGTCACCGCGGGTGTTCAGCAACTCGTCCAGGTCGACCTGCAGGGCGGTTGCCAGCGGCAGCAGCACGTCCAGGCTGATGGTGCGCTTGCCGGTCTCGATCCGGCTGATGGTCGACGGGCTGAGGTTGGCGCGGACCGCCAGATCGTCCAGCGACAGCCCGAGCGTGGTGCGCAGACTGCGCAATCGGGTACGCACCACCCGTTCGATGTCCGGTGGCTCTGCCATCGCTCCCTCCGCTTTGCGAATACTGCAAGAAGTATCGCACATAACGCATGACTTCGGTAGGGTTGCTGGCATGAGCAGCCACGAACATCCGCCCGTCGAACGAGAACATCCTGCCGTCGAGCGTCATTGCGACGTCGCGGTCGTCGGCGGATCGGCCGCCGGGCTGGCGGCGGCGCTGCAGTTGGTGCGCCAGCGCAGGTCGGTGATCGTCGTCGACGACGGGACGCCCCGCAACGCCGCGGCGGAGCACATGCACAGCTTCCTGGGCCGGGACGGCTCGCCGCCCGCCGGCCTGGTTGCGGCGGGACGAACGGAGGTGCGCGGCTACGGCGGCGAGATCCTGTCCGCACGGGTCGAGCGGGTGACCGGGACCGTCGAGGACGGCTTCCGGGTCGAGATTTCCGACGGGCACGCGATTGTCGCCCGCCGGGTGATTGCCGCCAGCGGTCTCGAGGACGTGCTGCCGGAGATCGACGGAGTCGCCGAGCAGTGGGGACGGGACGTCATCCACTGCCCGTTCTGCCACGGCTACGAGGTCCGCGACCGGCGCGTCGTGCACCTGGTGACCCATCCCATGGGCCTGCACCCGGCGGCCCTGTTCCGGCAGCTCACCGAACGGCTGACCGTCGTGCTGCACGACGGCGTCGAGGTGGACGCCGACGAGGTGCGGCGGCTGCGAGCGGCGGGCGTGGACGTTCGCCCTGCTGTGGCGCGCCGTCTCGTCACCGAGGGCACCGGACCCGATCTGCACATCGTCGCCGTGGAACTCGCCGACGGCCAGCGGATCGACGCGGACGCGGTGGCGATCGTCCCGCGGTTCCGGGCCCGCGCCGGAGCCTTCACGTCCCTGGGGCTGCGGCCGGTGCCGCATGCGTCCGGCGTGGGCGATGTGGTGGAGGTGGACCTCACCGGGGCGACATCGGTACCCGGGCTGTACGCGGCGGGCAACATCACCGACTCCAGCCATCAGGTGCTGCAGGCGGCCGCGCACGGCAGCAGGGTCGGCGCCATGGTCGCGTTCAGCCTGGCCGACGAGGACATCCGGGCCGCGGCCAGACCGTCGGGCAACGAGACGGATTGGGATCACCGGTATTCCGGCGATCAGATGTGGAGCGGGAACCCGAACGGCACGGTGGTCGCCGAGGTCGAGGGCATGCCCCCGGGGCGTGCGTTGGACGTGGGTGCCGGGGAGGGCGGTGACGCGCTCTGGCTGGCCGAGCACGGCTGGACGGTGACGGCCAGCGACATCTCGCAGCGAGCGCTGGACCGGGTGGCCGAGCAGGCGGAGCGCCGCGGGCTGTCCGTGGCCCGCCTGCGGGCCGACGCCAACTCGCTCGGCGCGTTCGGTCAGGGGCGGTTCGACCTGGTGTCGGCGAGCTACGCCTCCATCCCGAGGACCCCGGACGGCCGCGGCGTGGCCTCGATGATGGACGCGGTCGCGCCCGGCGGCACGCTGCTGGTGGTCAGCCACGACCTCCGGCCGATGCGCGAGCAGGTCGAAGCCGGGCACGCCCTTGCCTTCGACCCCGATGCCTACGTCTCGGTCGACGACGTGGCGTCCGCGCTGATCGACCACCCCGATTGGGAAATCCAGGTTCACCAGACCCGGCCGCGCCCGGCGGGAGCGGCGTCCACGCACCACGTCGAGGACGTCGTGCTGCGGGCCCGGCGCCGGGACCGGTAGGTCTCACCGATACCTGGAACCGTGCGCGTTCCTGGGATCGCGGGCGCGCGACCGGACGCGCGCAGGGCCGCGCCGGCGTGGATCGTGGACGCGCGGGATCGTGGACGCGCTGGATCGTGGGTGCGTTGGATCGTGGGCGCGCGGTCGGGCACCATCGGGCCATGGACGTCTACGCCGAGACCGAGCGGCTGGTCCTGCGGCGCTTCACCACCGCGGACGTCGACCTGCTGGTCGACCTGGACGCCGACCCCGAGGTGATGTTCTACATCAACGCGGGTGCGCCGACGCCGCGCGAGGATGTCGAGACGGAGGTCTTGCCGGCGTTCCTGCGGCACTACCGGCGCTGGCCCGGGTATGGCTTCTGGGCGATCGTGCGGCGCTCGGATGGCGAGTTCCTCGGCTGGGTGCACCTGCGGCCGGACCACGGCGCGCCGGACGACGAGCCGGAACTCGGCTACCGGCTGCGCCGGATCGCGTGGGGACGGGGATACGCCACCGAGGCCGCCCGCGCCGTGCTGGATCGTGCCTTCGCCGATTTCGGCGCCAGGCGGGTGGTGGCGAACACCATGACCGTCAACACCGCCTCCCGGCGGGTGATGGAGAAGGCCGGCCTTCGCCACGTGCGCACCTTCCACGCCGACTGGCCGGTGCGCATCCCCGGCGACGAGCACGGCGACGTCGAGTACGCCCTGACCCGTGAGGAGTGGCTGGCGAACGGGAAGGCCCCGAGACCCGGCACCCACTGACGGCATGGATCAACATCCCCGGCATGCGCGAACGTCGCGGAAATGTGACCACCGGGGCTGGTGGGACAACCTTCATGCATGCGGTGGAAGTTGATCCATGCGATGCCATGCCATGCCGGGCGGGAGGGCGGATACTCGGCGTCGTGGCGGTGCGGGTTGCCGTGTGCGGTCCGTTGACCGTGCAACGCCACGGCGAGTCGCTGCGCGGCCCGGCCCTGGGCACGCGCAAGTCCCGGCTGCTGATCGCCGTGCTGGTCGCGGCGCACCGGTCCGCGGTGCCCACCGACCGGCTGATCGAGGCGCTGTGGCCGCAGCGGGCGCCGCGCGATCCGGAGGGCAACCTGGCCACCCTGGTCAGCCGGCTGCGCAGTACGGTCGGCGCGCCGTTCGTCGTTCCGGGCGCCGGGTCGTACGCGCTGGCGCGCGACACCGAGATCGACGTCGAGATCGCCGCCGAGTTGCTCACCACCGCCGCGGCCCGGCTGGCGCGTGGCGAGGCCACCCTGGCCGTCGCGTCCGCGTCGCGCGCGCTGGACCTGCTGGGCGAGGACGCTGCGCTCGCCGAGGAATTCGACCCGGATCCGGCGGCCGCGGGCGATTGGGCCACAGGGTTGCGCCGGGAGACGGCGGAGGCGCGCCGCCAGGCCCGGCACCTGCTGTCCGCGGCCGCGTTCGGCGCCGACCAGCCGGACCTGGCCAGCGCCGCGGCGCTGGCCGCCACCGCCGCCGACCCGTACGACGAGCGCGCCCACCGGGACCTGATGGCGGCCCTGGCGCGGGACGGCCGGCCAAGTGCGGCCCTGTCGGTCTACGCGGAGCTGGCGGGCCGGCTCGCCGACGAGCTCGGCACCGATCCCGACGCCGAGACCCAGGCGCTCCAGCTGGCCATCCTGAGATCGGAACCGGCCATCGCCGGCTCCACCACCCCACCGGCGCCGGAGCCGGCCTTCGCGCTGGTGGGCCGCGATGCCGAACTGGCCCGGCTGGATCGGGCCTGGGCCGACGCCTCGGCGGGGCGTGCGGGGCTGTTGCTGGTGGCCGGGGTGCCGGGCGTGGGCAAGACCCGGTTGCTGGCCGAGGTGGCCGACCTGGCCAGGGCGAGCGGCGGAATGGTGCTGACCGTGCGCTGCCGGCCACAGGAGCGCTCGCTGTTCCTGCAGCCGTTCGTGGAGGTGCTGCGACCGGTGCTGCTGTCCCTGCCCCGCAGCACGCTGGAGTTGCTGCTGGGCGGGCACCTGCCCGCCTGGGCCCGGATGCTGCCGGAGCTCCGAGAGCTGTTCGAGGTGACCGAGCCGCCCGCCGCCGAGCTCGTCGACGGCACCGAGGCGCCGGCCACCGCGCCGGAACTCGCCCGGCGGCAGGCCTTCGACGCGATCCTGGCCAGCATCGGAGGCCTGGCCGCGCGGCGGCCGGTGCTGCTGGCGATCGATGATCTGCAGTACGGAGCCAGGGCCACCGCGACCCTGGTCGGTCAGCTCGCCGACGCGCTGCCCGGTGCCCCGCTGCTGACCGTGGCGGCGACCCGCACCGACGGCCTACCGGCGCTGCGCCAGCTGACGGCGACCGCCGCGCCGATGATGCTGGGTCCGCTGTCGCGATCCGCGGTGCACATCCTGGCCGGCGCGGCCGGGCTGGGCGCGCGGTCGGCCGAGGTGCACGACCGGACGCGTGGCCACCCGCTCAGCGTGATCGCGAGCCTGCACGCGCTGGCCAGCGGAACGCCGGGTCCGGCCGCCGACATCGCCACCACCGTGGCCGCGGAACTGGATCGATTGGACCCGGAGACCGCCGGGCTGGCTCGGGCGGCCAGCGTGCTGGGGACCTCCGTCGAGCCGCCAGTGCTCGCCGGGCTCGCCGACCTCTCGGAGGTGACCGCGGTGCTCGGCTGCGAGCAGCTCGTGACGGCCGGGCTGATGGTCACCGCCGGCGTGCGATACGAGTTCACCAACGACCTGGTCGCCGACGCCGTGCGGGCGACCCTGCCGGCACCGCTGGCCGTGGCCTACCACCGGCGCGCCGCCGACCTGCTCGCCGACCGCCCGGAGCGGATGGCCGCACACGCCCACGAGTCGGGCGAGTTCGCCCGGGCGTGCGGCGGCTACCTGGAGGCCGGCCGGGCCTCCCGGCTGACCGGGGCGCTGGACGACGCCCTGGCGCTGCTCGACCTCGCGGTGGCCGATGCGCGGGCCGCCGGCGACGAGGCGCTGGTGGCCAGCGCGCTGCTGGAGCGTGCCCGCGCCCACGAGGCCGGCACCGACTTCGACGCCGCCGAGGTCGACGTCGTCGACGCCGAGGCCTCCGTCGCGAGCACCGGCGATCGCCGGCTCCGGATGCGGGCGCAATACATCCGCGGCGGCGACATCTCGATAGCGCGCGGCAGGCCGGTCGAGGACGTCGTCCGGATCAACTGGGCAGGGCATGCGCTCGCCGCGGAGCTGGGCGATCCGGTGACCGAGGCGCTGTTCCGCACGCGGATCGTGGTACTGGAGTCGAGCCGGCTGCACCTCGCCGACGCGCTCGACACCGCCACCGCGGGGCTGACGCAGGCCAGGACCGCCGGCGTCGGCGAGGCGATCACCCGCTCCCTGGACGGGCTCAAGAGCGCGCTGTCGCACGTCGGGGACGCCGCCGCGCTCGCCCCCGTGCTCGACGAGTTGATTCCGATGCTCGTGGAGCGGCGGCTGAACTGGCTGCTGCAATGGGCGCTGCTGGAATCCGCGCTGGTGCCGGCGGCCTCGGACGACTGGCAGCAGGCCCGGCGACGGGTGGACGAGGCGATCGAGGTCAACCGGCGCACCGGCTACACCGCCTACACCGGATTCTTCCTGGCCCAGCGCGCCTACCTGGCCAGGCTGGCCGGAGACCTGGACGCCGCGCTGGACGACGGCAGGGAAGCGGTCGCCTGCACGTCACCGACCGCGCACCCGTGGTGGTACGCCGCCGCGGCCGGCGTCCACGCCAGCACCCTGCTGCACCTCGGCCGGCGGGACGATGTGGCCGCCTTGTGCACCACCAGCCTGGCCAACCTCGGTGATCAGGTCGGCGCCGGATACCGGCTGCGCTGCCTGGCCCCGCTGGCCGCCGTCACCGGCGACTACCTGGATGAGGTGGATCGGCTGGTGTCCACCATCCAGACGCCCCCGGGGCGGGCCTGGCTCGCCGGGGCGGACGTCTACGACGCGCTGGCGACGGCATGGCTGGCCGCCGGCCGGCCGGACCGGGCGGCGACCTCGGTGCGGCCGCTGCTGGCCGCGACCGCCTCGTCCTGGCCGGCGGTGCATCGCCGGCTGCGTCACAGGGTCTCCGCCACCAGCGCGGCCGCGCGGTCCGCGCCGTCACCAGGCACCGGCAGGTAGTCCCGTCGCCGGGTCAACTCGGCGACCAAGGCATCCGCGATGGTGTCCGGGTCGGCCGTCGCATAGTCCATGGCGCGGCCGGCGCGGTGCCGCTCCAAACGATGCCGCACGTGGAACTGCTGCTCGAAGTGATGCCGCAGCGGGAAGTACAGGAACGGCCGGCCGGCGGCGGTGAGCTCCATGGTGGTCGACAGGCCGCCCTGCACGATCGCGACGTCGCAGGCGGCGTGCTGCCGATCCAGGTCGGGCAGGAAACCCTGCACGGTCACGCCGGGCGGGGCCGGCACGGACTCCGGGTCCAGCCGGGGCCCCGTCACCACCCTCATGACGAGTTCCGGCACCCGCGCCCGGCAGGCGTCGTGGGCGTCGATCACCCGGCGAAGCAGCGGCCCGCCCACCCCGGAACCGCCGACCGAGACCACGCAGACGACCTCGTCCGGCCGGTATCCGAGCGACGCGCGCAGCCGGTCGCGGTCCGTGCCGCCGAACGTCTCGCCCAGCACGTAGCCGGGGAAGGCGAAGTGCTCGCCGGTCCAGTCCCGGAGCCGGCGTACGACGCTAGTGGCGCGACCCAGGAAGAGGTGCTGGCGCAGGTGATCGAAGAGCGGCGGCGCGAGCTCTTCCTCGAGGGTCACCGCTTCGGCGACGTGCGGCGTTACAATCTCGCGCTCGACCCGGCGCCGGGTACGGTGTACGTGAATGGTGGAACGTACGGCGACCAGCGCTGCTTCCCGCTTCCCGACGTG
>JBIQML010000025.1:0-17688 GCA_044463405.1 Nakamurella lactea
CCCACCGCTCGGCCAGCGCGCCCCAGGGCCCGCGGTGGACCGCTCGCGCCGCCCACCCGGGGCGGTCCGGTGGCTCGAGCTCGGCGCCGTCGGCGCGACCAGCGCCATCAGCGCCATCAGCGCCCGAAGCTGCCGGCTCCTGGTGCGCCAGAAACGGTAGGGCTTGGTCGATCTCGCGTTCCGACAGCACCGGGTCGGCCCCATCCTCGGGTGCCGCTGCGGCCACCTCGCCGGAGTTCGGGTGCGGCGGTGGTGCCGCCGGCGGTCGCGGCGGCGGCCCGGTGGCGGGGACCCGGCGCCGGCGCCGTGTATCCGGCACCCAGCCGCCGATCGGTGGGTCCACCTCGCCCGTCGCCGAGCCGCCCGGATGGAGCGCGCTCAGCCGCTGCCTCGGGTCCGGCCGACCCGCCGGGGCGGAGGAGGCGTCGAGCGAGGGCATGCCCGCACGCTAGATCCGCGGACCCTGCCCGACGTCGGGCGGCGATCCGGATGGGGATGGAATTCGGACAGGGGGACAACCGGCCCTTGGGGTGGCACCGACGATGCCGACCTACGGATAGAACGGCGGGCACTCCGATGCGAAGACCTTCCGGGCGGCCGCCGAGAAGGAGTCCCGCTGCTGGCGGTAGCCGTCGACCCATCGAGCCTCCGGGTCGACGGTCCGCTCGTCCTCGGGAATCCAGAGGTCATCCGGGCGCACAGCGCCATCGGCCTCCGCGGCCAGTCGGGCAGCGCCGATCCCGACCATCTCGGCGGTCATGATGTGTCGGATCGGGCGGTCCAGAATGCTCGCCTTGATCTTCAACCACAATCGAGACTGCGCGCCCCCGCCAGTGCATGCGACGTCGGTGTGCGGGACGACCGCGGCCGGGAGCGCATCGACGGCCTCGGCCATCGCCATGCTCCAGCCCTCGAGCGCCGCCCGGTAGCGGTGCGCCGCCGTGTGCCCCGATCGCATGCCGAGGAACGCGCCCTGGCCACTATCCCTGATGCGAGAGGGAACGTAGATGAGCCGATCCGCACCGGGCGGCACGTTCGCTGCCGCCTGCTCCAGGGCCGCGATCTGGCCGGCGGACCGCGCTCCGATGGATTCCCGCAGCCGGTTCAGGCCCGCTCCGGAGCCCAGACCGGCCAGCGCGATGTGGGACAGCGGCGTCAGCCCGGCCCCGAAGTCGGCGCGGCCGGGCGGCGGCCATGGGCCGTGGTCGATGTGCCCCAGGGGCGCGACCAGGGCCTCTGCGGTACCCATCGAATCCATCAACTGCCCGTCGGATCGGATACCCGCGGCGTAGCTGCCGACGCTGTGATCGAGCCCGGTGGCGACGACCGGCGCGCCGCTGCTGACCTCCAGGTCCGGGATGGTGCCAGGCATCAGATGACCGACGACGGTCCCCGCGTTCACCGGACGGGGTAGCGCATCGATCCCGCGGAACAGCGCCTGGCTCGCCCACTCCTCGTGCCAGCCGAAATTCTGCAGGTCGAAGACGCAGGTCCTGCTCGCGTGGCTGACACTCATCGACGCCCGACCGCACCAGCGCCACACCAGGTAGTCGCCGATGCCGAGCCACAACGCGCACCGCGTCCAGACGTCGCGCTGGTGCGAGCGCAACCACAGCCACTTGAACAGGGTGAAGCCCAGATCTCGGTGGAGTCCCGACACGGCGCGCAGGTCCTCCTCGCTGTGCTCGCCCCACCACGCCCGGCTCGCCGGCGACTCCCGCCGGTCGTACCACGCGATGGCGGGGTAGAGCACCTCGCCGGATCGATCCAGCGGGACACCCTCCTCGCCGACGCTGGTCACTCCGACTCCGTGGATCCGCGTCTTGACGGGGGCGGACCGTTGCGCTTGGACCATCAACTCCTCGGCCACGGTGCGGATGGTGTCCGCGTCGTGGCAGGGCCCGACCCCGTCGTCCGTCACCGGCGTGCCGCGCCGGGCAATGGACAGGACGTGTCCGGTGACGGTGACCAGGACCGCCTTCAGGTAGGTCGTCCCGATGTCCACACCGCAGTAAGCCGCCTCGGCCACGGCGCCTACTTCGCGGCAGCGGCGACGCGACCGATCGCGGTGTCGACGTCGATGGCGCCGTGAACCAGCGACACCAGGGCACCCATCAACTCGCGGCGGACGGTGCTGGGGCGTTGCCACACCTGCCTGCCGATCGCGATGCCCGAGGCGCCGGCCCCGATCGCTTCGGCCACCATCCGGATGAGCGCCTCGGTGGTGTTGGCGCCCGGGCCGCCCAGCAGGACGAGGGGCACGCCGAGCTCCTCCCGCAGCCGGCTGAGGGTCTCCGGGTCGCCGGGATAGCTGAGCTTGACGATG
The DNA here is from genome assembly GCA_044463405.1 of Nakamurella lactea. Taxonomy (GTDB): domain Bacteria; phylum Actinomycetota; class Actinomycetes; order Mycobacteriales; family Nakamurellaceae; genus Nakamurella; species Nakamurella lactea_B. Next base: position 2,327 of record JBIQML010000025.1, read on the forward strand.
TCGGCCCCCAGTTCGACGGCGATGCGTGCTCCGTCCAACTCGAGCGCGGTCGTCTCGGGTCCGCGCGGCGCGCTCATCGCCAGTGGCTCGACGATGACCGGCATGTCCCAGTCCTCGGCCTCCCGGACGACCTGCCCGATCATGCCCGCCGTCAATGCCTGCTCGTCGGCGGGGTTGTCCCAGGGCATCAGGATCTTCGCCGCGTCGCATCCGAGCCTCGCCGCTTGCGCGACCGAGGTGAGCATGGTCGCAGAGCCCGGACTGCCCGGGGCGGCCCCGAATCGGGTGTCCATGGTCAACAACGCCGCCGGGCTGCCGTGCTGGGCGCGGGACACGGCCGTCGCGCCGGTCACTCCGAGGGACATCAGAAGCCCGTCGCAACCGGCCGCGAGCGCATCGTCCACGACGTCGGCCACGCGCTCCAAACCTTCGATGCGCCCGAAGGTCAGCCCGTGATCGACCGGAACGATCATCGCCCTGCCGTCGCTGCCGAACAGCCTGCTCAGGCGATACTGCTTACCCGCTCCCATGGTGCCTCGATCCCTGATCTTCCTCGAACGTCGCACTGCCTGCCGCGTGTCAGTCTGCCGGACGGGTACCGCTGAGAGACTCGCGAGCCCCCGTCATGACCCCCACGACCTCTTCGGACGAATGAACCTTCGGGTCCGCCACCCCCACCACCCGTCCCAGCCGCATGATCTGGATCCGATCGGCGATGTCGAACAACCTGGGTATGTCGTGGCTGATGATGACGACGCCGATCCCGCGGTCACGAAGTCTTCCCACCATTTCCAGTACCTGCAGGGACTCACGCACCCCGAGTGCTGCCGTCGGCTCGTCGAGGATGACGATCTTGCGTCCGAAGGCGACGCTGCGCGCGACGGACACCACCTGGCGTTGACCACCCGACAGGGTCTCCACCGCCTGGGTGATGTCCTGCAGCGTCCTAATGCCCAGTTCGTCGATGTATTGCTGAGCGCGCGCACGCATGCCCTTCTTGTCCAGATGCCGAAAGACCGTCCCCGCGATTCCCCGACTTCGAATCTCGTGTCCGAGGAACAGGTTGGTCGCGATGTCCAGCCCGGGCGCCACCGCAAGGGTCTGATACACCGTCTCGATGCCGGCCTCGCGCGCTTCCTGGGTCGTCCTGAAGGACACTGCCGTGCCGGATACCTCGATCGTTCCGTCGTCGGGCACCTCCGCGCCGGACAGGCACTTGATGAGTGTTGACTTCCCGGCACCGTTGTCGCCGATCAACCCGAGGACCTCGCCCGCGCGCAACTCGAGATCGCCGCGATGCAGCGCAACGACTTGACCGTATGCCTTACGCAGGCCGGTGGCCCGCAGGAGCACTCCAGCATCCTGCTCCGCGGCCGCGCTCATGCCCGTGTCCGATCTTGACGAATCCACCGGTCGAGGGCGACCGCTCCGAGCACCAGCAGGCCCTCGGCGAGAGGCTGGTAGATGGGGTTGACGCTCGCCAGGATCAGCCCCGTATCGAAGATCTGAACGATGATCGCACCCAGTAGGGAACCGACCAGCACCCCGCGACCACCGAACAGGCTGGTCCCGCCGATGGCGACGGCGGTGATGCTCTCCAGGTTGAGGGTGTCGGAGATATTCGTATTGGCGTCACCGACGTAACCGATCTGGATCCACGCCGCGAACGCATAGATGACTCCCGCCACGATGTAGACGCTCAGCAGGAGCCGACCGGTCTTGATCCCCACCAGTCGGGCGGCTTCCGGTTCGTCCCCGGTCGCATAGACGTGGGATCCCCAGGAGGTACCGCGCAACATGTAGCCGACGACGATGTAGAGGGCCACCATGACCAGCACGCCCGCCGTCAGGCGGAGCGGGCCGAGGCTGACGTGCACGCCGGTCCAGAGGATGGGGCTTCCCTTGGCGACGAACACGGTCTCGCCGTTCGAGTACACCAGACCAAGGGCGGTGAAGACGCTCAGCGTGCCCAGGGTGACGATGAACGGTTGCAAATGCAGCCCGCTGACGAAGAAGCCGTTGACCGCGCCGACGCCGGCGCCGAGCACGAACCCGATCAGCAGTGCCAGGATCGGCGGGACGCCGAAGTTGGTCGCCAGGCCCGCGATGATCATCTGGATGAAGATCATCGCGGCGCCACACGACAGGTCGATCCCCGCGGTGAGCACGATGACGGTCTGACCGATCGCCAACGTCCCGACGACCGCGAGTTCCGCCAGCATCAGCGATGCGTTCTGGAACGACAGGAATCGCGGGTTGATCAGCGAGAAGACGACGATCGCGACGATCAGGACCGCCGTTGGGCCGAGGGGTGGATGGCGATGCAGGGTTGCCTGGAGCCTGGACAGCACGCTCGGTGCTGCCGACTCCTCCTCCGCGTCGACCGATCCCACTCTCGGCCCGACCGTGCGAAAGCTCACTGGCTACCCCAGCAGATCGACTTGGCCTTCGACGCCGTGATCGACGTCACACCCGACAGCGGTTGGTCCGTGTACAGCGTGGTACCGGTGCTGATCCAGCGCTGCTTGGCGTTGGTGAACTTGAGCTTCGGCGCCGCGTTGCCATGGACGATCTTCTGGTAGATCGCGTCCATGGCTTGCTTCACCATGAGGTCGGGCCGCTGCCCAGAGGTCGCATCCTCCTCACCCGAGGTGATGTACTGAAGGTTGTCACACCCACCGTCGATGGTGACGAGAATCATCTTGTCGTTGCTGATACCGGCATTCTGCAGCGCTCGCACGGCACCCTGCGCGGCCTGCTCGTTGATCGTGTAGATGACGTTGATGTCCGGGTTCTTGGTCAGGCAGGTGTTCGCGCCCTCGAGTCCGCCTGACTGCGAGCCGATGGTGGCCGCCTCACACACGATTTGGTACTTGCCACCCTTGCCGCCCGTGTAGTTGCCGCTCTTCGGCTCCTTGCCGTCGACGGTCGGGCTCCCGACCGGGATTCCCATGCCTTCGAGGAAGCCGTGGTTGCGATCGACATCAACGGAGACGACCTGCTTGTCGTAGGCGTTCAGCATCGCGATGACCGCCGTCTTGCCGTCCAGCTTCGCCGCGGCATACTTCCCGATCGCTTGCCCTGCCTCCTCGTTGGGGGTGGCGAATGTGGCGTCGACCAGGTCCGGCGGGGTCGGTACGGTGTCGACCGCGAACACCGTCAGTCCGGCCTGCTCGGCCTGCTTGAGTGGACCGTTCACGGCCGGGCCGTTCAGGGCGATGACGATACCGCTGTCCTTGTCCGCGACCGCGCTGTTGATCGCGGTGATCTGCGACTGGGTGTCTGCGTCGTTCTTCGCGAACGTGGTGGTCAGCTTGAACCCCAGCTTGTCGGCCTCCTGCTTGGCGGCCGTCTCCATGGAGAACCAGTAGGGGTTGCTCTGGTCCTTGAGGATCAGCGCGATGTGAACGTTCTTGCTGGAGTTGCCGCCACCGCTCGCGGCCGACGAGCTCGAACTACCTGCCAAGCTCGCGCTCGATCCGCCACCACTGCTGGAAGCGCTGCCGCTGCCGCCACTACTGGCGGCACTCCCGCTGCTGGGGCTGCTGCCACCGGCGCTGCCCGCGCCGCCGCTGCCGCCATTGCTGCCGCAGCCCGCAAGCGCGACGGCGCCGACCGCGATCAAAGAGATCGTCAGTGCACTCAACCTGGTAGTCGTTGGCATGTACCTACTTCCCTTCTCAACTGCATTGTGTCGACGTGCCGTTCGGGCGGTATGTGACGCGTCCTCGTCCCAGCGTCAGACCCGACGACGCCCATTCCGTTGATGGCATCGTGCTAGGTGCAGCGCCTTGCTCGATGCTTCGAGTGAATGAGGCTTGCTATCAAGGGCTTTCATACACAGGCGCACCCGTGCAGAATGGATGGCCGGTCTGCCCTACGGCGGGTCTGCGCAATGTCGGCACGGTCGCCCAGGAATGTCCGCGATGAGACGGCCGCCGGGTGCCGCCCAGGCACCGGCCAGGACACCTGCCCGCACAGGATCGGCCATCCCACCTTCTCGCATTCATCCGCGGGGACGCTCCGTGGAGTCCCCGACACGCCAGGCATCCGTACGGCTGCGGTCACCGAGCATCGCGGATCCCTTCCGATCCCGCGATCGATCCGCGAGCGGTCGCACGACAACGATGCGCAGCAAGACGGTCGGCCGGTAGACGCGCACACCTCAACGGCGACATTGCTTGTCCGTCAGCGGTATTCGTGCGCTGTACCCTGGCTCAGCACCAGCCGCCCACTGCTAGTGGGACTCCTTTCGAGCGGCCTTACCACTCATCTTGTGCACAGGCTAAGCCTCCGCAAGCGGTTGCGCAAGCGCTTGCGCGAAGGTTCTTGCTTGTCATTAGATTGGATGGATCAGCCGGCACGCACGCGCCGTCCCCGTGGCGTAGCCCGCCAGCTCGGGTGCGTGCGCGAGCGTAATCTCTAGGAGGCGGCATTGGTCCGAATGGTCGACGTTGCCGTCCTCGCAGGCGTTTCCACCACCAGCGTGTCCCACGTGCTCAACGGCACTCGTCCGGTGAGCGCGGACCTCCGGCGGCGGGTCGCCGAGGCCATCGCCGCCACCGGCTACTCACCCAATGCCGTCGCACGCTCCCTCGCCACCCGTAATTCCATGGTGATCGGCATGGTCATCTCCTTCGTGTCCAACCCGTTCTTCGCGCCGCTGGTCTCGGCCGTCGAAGACGCCGCCGAACGCCGGGGATACACGCTGTTGCTCAGCGACAGCCATGAGAAGGTGGCCAAGGAACTCACCAGCATCCAGCTCATGGTCGACCGCCGCGTCGACGGCATCATCGTCGCTCCGGTCTCGTCCAGATCACCGCAAGCGCTCGACCTCCTTGCCAGGCGCGGCACGCCGACGGTGCTGATCGACCGATTCATCGATTGCGGTTTCGACGACGTCGGGGTGGACAACGTCGAGCCGACCGCAGACCTGGTGACGCACCTCTCGTCGCTCGGCCACCGGAGGATCGGTTTCCTGCACGGCAAGACCGGTCTGTCGACCACCGAGGAGAGGATCGCCGGTTATCGGCTGGGTCTCAGGCGTTCGGGGCTCCGATACGACCGCACCCTCGTACGCTCCGGCGGTTCCGGCGTCGAGCCGGCCATCAGGGCCGCCAACGCGCTATTCGCCGACAGCGACCCACCCACAGCGATCGTTCCGGCCAACAATGCGATGGCCGTCGGCCTGCTACTCGGGCTCCGCGCCATGGGCAAACGCGTTCCGGACGACGTCGCGGTCGCCGCGTTCGACGACATTCCGCTCGCCAGCCTCGTCGATCCGCCGCTGACGGTCATGGCGCAGCCGATCGAGCAGATGGGCGCCACGGCCGCACGGTTACTGTTCAAGCGCATCGCGGGGTACGACGGGCCGCCCAGCCGGATCAAGCTGCCCGCAACGTTCCTGCACCGCACGTCATGCGGGTGCCATGATCCCGCGACGGCACGCGCGTCCGGGTCGGCGGATGCGGCTGCCAACGTTCAGGTTCCGGCAACCTCGTCCTGACCGCCGGGCATGACGATACCGCCCAGGCCACCGTTGTAGGTGTGCAGGCGCCACCGATCGCCCGCGCGGTGCAGCACCACCCAGTGGCAGTTGCCGACGCCGACCAGCGCGCCCCACGCGGAGTCCGGCAGCGCCAGCAGCAGCCCGGTGAGCCCGACGATCAGCCCGCCGTGGGCGACCAGCAGCGCTCGCCTGGCCCGGCCGGCGTCCAACTCGGCCACCACCCGCTCCGCCCGGGCCGCCACCTCGATGCGGGACTCCCCGCCCGGCGGCGCGATGTGCGCGCTGGTGGCCCGCCACCGGTCCCACTCGGCCGGCCACCGCTCGACGATCTGCTCCCGGTTCAGGCCCTCCCACTCCCCGAGAGAGGTCTCCCGCAGCCGGGGATCGGCCGCCACCGGCAACCCCGTCACCGCCGCCACCGCATCGGCCGTCGCGACGGCCCGCTGCAGGTCCGACGACATGATCACGTCCGGCTGCAGCGCCGCCACCGATGCCGCCGCTGCCGTCGCCTGCGCGAGACCGATGTCGTTCAGGGGAATGTCGCAATGCCCCTGCATCCGCAGTTCCGCGTTCCAGTCGGTCTCGCCGTGCCGCAGCAGTATCAGGTGATCCAGCGCCATGGCTGATTACCGCTGGTTCCGGTCGGAGCCCTCGGCGTCGTCCTGGTCCCGACCCGAACCGGCCGTGACGTCGGCCGCGGCATCGGCGAACGGAATCGTCGGGCAGTCCTTCCACAGCCGGTCCAAGGCGTAGAACACCCGCTCCTCCGCGTGCTGGACGTGCACCACAACGTCCAGGAAGTCCAGCAGCACCCAGCGGCCGTCCCGCTCACCCTCCCGGCGCAGCGGCTTGACGCCGACCTGCCTCAGCCGCTCGGTGACCTCGTCGACGATGGCGCCGACCTGACGCTCGTTCGCGCCGGTCGCCAGCACGAAACAGTCCGTCAGCGCGAGCCTTTCGGACACATCGATGATCAGGATGTCGGTGGCGAGCTTGTCGGAGGCGGCCTGCGCGGCGAGCAGTGCCATATCGCGGGACGAGTCGGTCGCTGTCATTGATCTCCCCTGCTACCGGCGCCGGTGCCGGTGTTGTCCACGTACAGCCGGTGCTTGGCGATGTACTGCACCACCCCGTCCGGCACCAGGTACCAGACCGGCTCGCCGGCCAGCACCCGCGCGCGGCAGTCCGTCGACGAGATCGCCAGTGCGGGAACTTCGATCAGCGTCACCGCACGGCCCGGCAGGTTGGGATCCTGCAGCTGGTATCCGGGCCGGGTCACGCCGATCAGCTGGGCCAGGTCGAACAGGCCGCCGGCGTTCTTCCAGCTCATGATGGCGGCCAGCGCATCGGCGCCGGTGATGAAGAACAGATCGTCGTCCGGGTACAGCGCGCGCAGATCGGTCAGCGTGTCCACCGTATAGGTGGGGCCGCCGCGGTCGATGTCCACCCGCGACACGGTGAATCGAGGGTTGGAGGCGGTCGCGATGACCGTCATCAGGTAGCGGTGCTCGGCCGGTGTGACGCGACGGCGCTCCTTCTGCCAGGGCTGATTGGTGGGGACGAAGATCACCTCGTCCAGCGAGAACCGCGCCGCCACTTCGGAGGCCGCCACCAGGTGGCCGTGGTGGATGGGGTCGAAGGTGCCGCCCATCACCCCCATGCGACGATGCGGGCGAGGCGTGCGCACGGTGCCCAGTTGCTCGCTCGACGCTCCGCGGACGGGCCCTGCCACTGTGCCATCAGCGTCCCTGGCGGGCCGTGCCGCTCCGGTCTCGCTCACGGTGCCCATTTGCTCGCTCGACGCTCCGCGGACGGGCCCTGCCACTTCTTCGTGGCCACGTGCCTCGCCCGCTCCGGTCTCGCTCACGACGAAGACCTGGTCTGGCCGGTGCCGGTGACGAGGTACTTGGTGCTGGTCAGCTCCGGCAGCCCCATCGGCCCTCGGGCGTGCAGCTTCTGGGTAGAGATGCCGATCTCGGCGCCGAACCCGAACTCGCCTCCGTCGGTGAACGCGGTGGAGGCGTTGACCATCACGGCGGCGGCGTCCACCCGTCGGGTGAACTCGCGGGACGCGGCCAGGTCGGCGGTGACGATGGCCTCGGTGTGCCCGGTGCCGTGCGCTCCGATGTGTGCGATCGCATCGTCCAGGGTGTCGACGACGGCAGCAGCGATGTCCAGCGAGAGGTACTCGGTGTCGAAGTCGGCGTCGGTGGCCGGCACGGTCGCCCCGGCTCCGCAGAGTCCGGCGAACCGGGGGTCGGCGTGCACGCTGACGCCGTGCTCGGCCAGCGCCGCGACCGCCTTGGGCACGAAGGTCGGGGCGATGGCGGCATGCACCAGCAGCGTCTCGGCCGCGTTGCACACCGATGGCCGGCGCACCTTGGAGTTCACCAGGATGTCCAGCGCCATCTGGGGGTCGGCGGAGGCGTCGACGTACACGTGGCAGTTGCCCACCCCGGTCTCGATGACGGGCACCGTGGAGCCCTCCACCACCGCGCGGATCAGCCCGGCCCCGCCGCGCGGGATGATCACGTCCACCAAGCCGCGGGCCGTCATCAGGTGCCGGACGGACTCCCGGTCGGTGCCCGGCACCAGCACGATCGCATCCGGGGGCAGCCCCGCCGCGGCGGCCGCGTCCCGCAGCACCGCCACGATCGCCGAGTTCGACGAGTATGCCGACCCGGAGCCCCGCAGCAACACCGCGTTGCCGGCCTTGAGCGCGATCCCTGCGGCGTCCGCGGTGACGTTCGGCCGGGCCTCGTAGACGATCGCCACCACCCCGAGCGGGACCCGCACCTGCTGCAGGGCCAGCCCGTTGGGCAGCACCGACCCGCGCAGCACCTCGCCGACCGGGTCGGACAGCGTGGCCAACTGCTCCAACCCGGCGGCCATGCCCTCGATGCGGGCGGGCGTCAGGGTGAGCCGGTCGACCAGGGCGTCCGACGTGCCGGACGCCCGCGCGGCCGCCACGTCGTCGGCGTTGGCCTCCAGGATCTCGTCGGCCCGATCGCGCAGCGCCGCAGCCATGGCGCGCAGCGCGGCATCCTTGGCCGCGGAGGACGCGCCGGCCAGATCCGCCGTCACCGCCCTCGCCCGACGCGCGGCAGCCAGCACCTCGTCACGTCCGGCTCCGCTTCGTGCCGGTTCGGCGTTCCGTTCGGCGTCCACCCGCGCCCCTTCCCTGCTGGTCACAGCCTCCAAGCCTGCCATGTCGGGGCTGGGCCGTTCATCCGCGCCGTCGCTCTCAACCCCCTGGCGTGGATCAACATCTCTGGCATGCATCAAGTTGGTCCCGCCAGTCACTCCAGCCCCATTTCCGGAACGATCATGCGTGCCGGGGATGTTGATCCATGCAGGGCCGGGGCGGTGACCGGTCACAGCGCCACCAGGTCGTCGGCGTGCACCACCTCGCGGCGCTGCTCGGCGGGCAGGTCGGCCAGGGTGTGCCCGATGATGGCCGGCAGCTCCGCGGCGTCGTGCGCCACGAACCCGCGCGCCACCACCGTCCCGTCGGGGCCCAGCAGGTCGACCACGTCACCGGACTCGAAGTCCCCGCGGAATCCGGTGATGCCCGCCGGCAGCAACGACTTTCGCCGCTGCGTCACCGCCGCGACCGCACCCGCGTCCAGCGCCAGGGCACCGGAGGGGGAGGCGGCGTGCCGCAGCCAGAACAGCCGCGCGCTGGTGCGACGACCGGCCGGCTCGAAGGCCGTGCCGACCCTCGGACCGTCGCCCATCTCCAGTGCCGCCGCGGCGTGTGCGGCGTCGGCCAGCAACACGGGGATGCCCGCGCCGGTGGCGGTCAGCGCGGCGGTGATCTTGGAGGCCATGCCGCCCGAGCCCAGGCCGCTGCCGTGCGCGGTCAGCCTTACGCCGGCCAGCTGGTCCGGGTCGGTCACCTCGGGGATGGGGCTGGACTCCGGCCGCCGCGGATCCCCCGTGTACAGCGCGTCCACGTCCGAGAGCAGCACCAGCGCGTCCGCGCCGACCAGGTGCGCCACCAGGGCGGCCAGCCGGTCGTTGTCGCCGAAGCGGATCTCGGTGGTCGCGACGGTGTCGTTCTCGTTGACCACCGGGACCACGCCGAAGTGCAGCAGCCGGGAGAAGGTGCGCTGGGCGTTGCGATAGTGCGCCCGGCGGACCACGTCGTCGCTGGTCAGCAGCACCTGACCGACCCGGAGCCGGTGCCGGGCGAAGGACGCGGCATAGCGCGCCGCCAGCTGCTGCTGCCCCACCGAGGCGGCCGCCTGCTGGGTGGGCAGGTCACGGGGCCGGCGGCGCAGACCGAGCGGCGCGAGCCCGGCGGCGATGGCACCGGAGGAGACCAGCACCACGTGGCTCCCGGCCACGGTGCGCCGCGCCACCGCGTCCACCAGCGCATCCAGCCGCACCGGGTCCAGCCCGCCGGAGGCGCTGGTCAGCGACGACGATCCGACCTTGACCACCACGATCCTGGCGGCGCCGACGGCGACCCGGGCCGGGCTGGGCGCGTCCGAAGCCGCCGCGACGGGGGTGACCGGCGTGGTGGCGGTGACGGAGCGTCCCGGCGCGGGCGAGTCGGCGATCCTGGTCACCGCCGACCACCGCGCCCGTGCGGCGCGTCCCGCCCCTCGTCGTCGGCGGGCAGGCCGCGCCGGATGCGGTGCAGCGCCTTGCGTTCGGCGGCGCCGACCCGATCGCTGGACTCCAGCCGGGGGTCGGTGCCGCGGCCGGCCGGGGTGGCGTCCAGACCGGCAGCGGTGGCCGGTTCCCAGTCGAAGGTGACGTCGGCGATGGTGACGGGGGCTCCGGGCCGGGCTCCCAGCTCGGCCAGCCGATCCTCCACGCCGAGCCGCGCCAGCCGGTCGGCGAGGTAGCCGACCGCCTCGTCGTTGTCGAAGTCGGTCTGCCGGATCCAGCGCTCCGGACGGGCCCCACGGACGATGAAGGCGCCGTCCAGGTCGGGGTCCGGCTCGACGCTGAACTGTTCGGAGTCCACCGGTGCGGGCCGGATCACCAGCCGCGGGGCGACCGGCGCCGGCCGCGCCGCGCGATCGGCCGCCACCGCCTCGGCCATGGCGTAGGTCAGCTCGGGCAGGCCCTCGTGGGTGGCGGTGGAGACGGCGAACACCCGATGGCCGGCGGCACGCAGGTCGTCGGCGACGAACTCGGCAAGCTCGCGGGCCTCCGGCACGTCGATCTTGTTCAGCACCACCAGCCGCGGCTTGCCGGCCAGGTCGGTCGGCAGCGACGGCGAGTACCGGGCCAGTTCGGCCTCCACGGCCGCGATATCCGACGCCGGATCCCGCCCGGACTCGGCGGTGGCGCAGTCCACCACGTGCACCAGCACGGCGCAGCGCTCGACGTGCCGCAGGAACTCCAGGCCGAGGCCGCGGCCGGCACTGGCGCCGGGGATCAGCCCGGGCACGTCGGCGACGGTGAACACCTCGGATCCGGCGGTGACGACGCCCAGATTCGGCTCCAGCGTGGTGAACGGGTAGTCGGCGATCTTCGGCTTGGCGGCGGACAGCACCGACACCAGCGACGACTTTCCGGCGGAGGGAAAGCCGATCAGGCCGACGTCGGCGACGCTCTTGAGCTCCAGCACGATCTCGGCGGATTCCCCCGGCTCGCCGAGCAGCGCGAAGCCCGGTGCCTTGCGGGACCGGGAGGCCAGCGCGGCGTTGCCCAGCCCGCCGCGGCCGCCGCGGGCGGCGACGTAGCTGGCGCCGGGGCCGACCAGGTCGGCCAGCAGCGTCCCGTCGGCGTCCAGCACGACGGTGCCGTCCGGAACCCCGAGATGCAGCGACCCCCCGTTGGCGCCCTCCCGGTTGTCGCCCATGCCCGGACGGCCGTTGGCGGCGCGGGCATGCGGCCGGTAGTGGAAGTCCAGCAGGGTGTGCACGTTCGGGTCGACCTGCAGGACGATGTCGCCGCCGTTTCCCCCGTTGCCGCCGTCCGGCCCGCCCAGCGGCTTGAACTTCTCCCGATGCACCGACGAGCAGCCGTGGCCGCCGTCACCGGCCTGCAGGTGCAGGACGGCGCGGTCGACGAAGCGTGCCATGCTCGGCGGGCTCCTTCCTACGGCAGCCGGATGACTCTGTTGACCCCTGATGACGCGACGAGGGGCGGCCCCGGGATCTTCCGGGCCGCCCCTCGTGGCTGGTTCGTGGCAGTGCGAACGGGCTCTGGGATGATCAGCCCTGCGCGGACGGCTGCTCTGCCGGAACGACGGCGACGGTCTTGCGACCCCGCCGGGTCCCGAACTCGACGGCTCCGGGGACCAGCGCGAACAGCGTGTCGTCCTTGCCGCGGCCGACGCCGTCGCCGGGGTGGAACTTGGTGCCGCGCTGGCGGATGAGGATCTCGCCGGCGTTGACCTGCTGGCCGCCGAAACGCTTGACCCCGAGCCGCTGGGCGTTGGAGTCGCGCCCGTTGCGGGAGCTGGAGGCGCCCTTCTTGTGTGCCATGTCGTGCGCCCTTTCTAGCTCGCCGCGCCGGCGGAGATGCCGGTGACCTTGACCGTGGTCAGCGGCTGGCGGTGGCCCTGCCGCTTGTGGTAGCGGGTCTTGTTCTTGAACTTGTGGATGACGATCTTGGGGCCCTTGCCGTGCGAGACCACCTCGCCGGTGACGGAGACCTTCGCCAGCGCGTCGGCGGCGGTGGTCAGCTCGTCGCCGTCCACCAGCAGCACGGCCGGCAGGCTCACCTCGGTGCCCGCCTCGCCCTCGAGCTTCTCGACGGTGATGACGTCACCCTCGGCGACCTTGTACTGCTTGCCGCCGGTCTTGACGATCGCGTACATCGTTTCCCTGCCTCAATCGCGGACCCAGTGATCCGCCTGGTCAACTTCTCTGGATGTGCCGGTCATGGGCAGCACGAAGCGTGCCGCACGGGCAGCGACACTCCACGATACGGGATGGCCGCACCAACCGGCAAACCGGCCGCCCGCCGATCGGACCGGCGGATCATCCGGACGCCGGCCCCGCCGCGCGGGTCGCGGCACGGCGGCGCCGTGGCTTCGCCGGGGGCGTTACTGCACCATCCGCATCGCCGTCCTGACCGGCCGCGTTCGCGGCCCGCGCGGGCGAGTCCGAACCGGCCGCAGCCGGCCTCCCGGTGTCTGCGGCTCCATCCGGTGCGGACGGCAACACGATGTCGACGGCGGCCGCCGCGGCGGGCGAGCCCGCCGGGCGGGAGGCCGCGCGGCGCCGACGGGCCGGCTTGGCCCGGGGTGCCTCGTCACCGCCGGACGGCGCCCCGGCGGGCGGCTGCTCGGGCGCCCGCCCGGATTCCTGCGCTGAGTCCTGTGCGTCTTCGGCGGCCGGCGCGGCCGTTTGCGGGACGTCTGGCTCGGCGTCAGCTTCCGGCCCCGTCGCGGGGACCTCGTCACCGGAAGCGTCCGATGCGCTCGATTCGCCGACCGGTTCGACGCCTTCCGCGCCAGCCTCGTCACCGCCCGGTTCGGCCGTGCCCGACTCGTCGTCCGAGTCCGCCGACGCCGACCGGAACGACGCCGGGGGCTTCGGGCCGAGCGGGTTCGGCTTGGCGTCCGCGGTGACCCGCTCGACGACCAGGGGCTCGAACCTTGCGGTCTCGTCGTGGTCGCCGCCCTTGCCGCGCTTGCGTCCCTTGCGCCTGGCGCGGTCGCTGCCGCCGGCGCCGTCCGACTCGGTGGCTCCGGTGTCGGCGGGAGTGTCGTGCAGCAGGATCCCCCGCCCGCCGCAGTGCGGGCACGGCTCGGAGAACGCCTCCACCAGGCCCAGGCCCATCCGCTTGCGGGTCATCTGCACCAGGCCCAGCGAGGTGACCTCGGCGACCTGGTGGCGGGTGCGGTCGCGGCCCAGGCATTCGGTGAGCCGGCGCAGCACCAGCTCCCGGTTGGACTCCAGCACCATGTCGATGAAGTCGACCACGATGATGCCGCCGATGTCCCGCAGCCGGAGCTGCCGCACGATCTCCTCGGCGGCCTCGATGTTGTTGCGGGTGACGGTCTCCTCGAGGTTGCCGCCGGATCCGGTGAACTTTCCGGTGTTGACGTCGATGACGGTCATGGCCTCGGTGCGGTCGATCACCAGGGAACCGCCGGAGGGCAGGTGCACCTTGCGCTGCAGTGCCTTGGTGATCTGCTCGTCGATGCGGAACGCCGCGAACACGTCCTTGTCGCCGACATAGCGGCTGACCCGATCGGCCAGCTCCGGCGCAACCGACAGCACGTAGTCGGATACCGACGCCCAGGCGTCGTCACCGTCGATCAGCAGCCGGTTGATGTCGGAGTTGAACAGGTCGCGGATGACCTTGATCAGCGTGTCCGGTTCCGCGTACAGCTGGGTCGGTCCGGAGCCCTGCCCGGCCTTCTCGGCCGCGGCCGCAGCCTCGGAGATCTCCTGCCACTTCGCCTTGAGCCGCTCGACGTCGCCGGCCAGTTCCTCCTCGCCGACGCCCTCGGCGGCGGTGCGGATGATCACCCCGGCGTCCGAGGGCACGATCCGGTCCAGGATCCCCTTCAGGCGCTTGCGCTCGGTGTCCGGCAGCTTGCGGGAGATGCCGGTGGCGCCGCCGCCGGGCACGTACACCAGGAAGCGGCCCGGCAGCGAGATCTGGGTGGTCAGCCGGGCGCCCTTGTGCCCGATGGGGTCCTTGGAGACCTGCACCAGCACCGCGTCACCGCTGGACAGGGCCGTCTCGATGCGGCGTGCCTTGCCCTCCAGCCCGGCGATGTCCCAGTTCACCTCGCCGGCGTACAGCACGGCGTTGCGACCCTTGCCGATGTCGACGAAGGCCGCCTCCATGGACGGCAGCACGTTCTGCACCCGGCCCAGGTAGACGTTGCCGATCATGGATGCGGCACCGCTGCGGGAGACGAAGTGCTCGACCAGCACGCCGTCCTCCAGCAGCGCCACCTGGGCCAGGTCGCCGTGCTGCCGGACGGCCATCACCCGGTCCACCGACTCGCGGCGGGCCAGGAACTCGGCCTCGGACAGGATCTGCGGCCGGCGGCGGGAGTCGCGGCTGTCCCGGCGGCGCTGCCGCTTGGCCTCCAGCCGGGTGGAGCCCTTGACGCCCTGCACGTTGGACGATTCGGACCCGCCGGAGCGGCTCTCCCGGACGTGCACGACGGTGTCGGCGGGATCGTCGTCACCGCTGCCGTCGGAGGATCCGGAGCGGCGACGACGACGGCGGCGCCGGCGGGATGAGGACTTGCCGGACTCGGAGTCGGCGGCATCCGAGTCGGCGTGGCCGGACTCGGCGTCACCGCCCTCGCCGTCGGCGTGCTCGGCGTCGGCGCCGTCAGCAGCCTCGGAGTCCTCGGGTCCGGCGCCCTTGGTGGAGGAGCCCTTCCGGGAGGTCCGCCGGGACGAGCCCTTGGCCTTGCCGCCTTCGGAGTCCGACCGGGTCGCGGCGCCGGGCTCGGCGTTGTCGTCGTCTGCGGCCGCGTCGGCGTCGGGCTCGTTCCGGTCGCCCGACGGCCCGCCGTCCTTGGATGTCTCGCCCTTGCCGGATCCGCGACGGCCGCGGCCGCCCCGACGGCGACGGCGGCCCTGCTTGTCGCCGTCACCGTCCGCGTGGTCACCGTCCCCGTGGTGGGCATCGGCGCCGTCGGTCGGCGCAGCGTCGGTCGCGGGGCTGGGGGCACCGGCGGTGACGGAGTCGGCGGCGCCGTCGCCATCGGCGTCGGTGGATGCGCCCGAGGCCGGGCCATCGGCGTCCTCGTCGGAGTGTCCGCGGCCTCGCCGGCCACGGCGACGACGGCGACGTCCGTCGTCCGAGTCGGTGGCGGCGTCGTGCGTGTCCGCGGTGGGCTCCTGGGCGGTGGAGGCGTGCGCCTCGGCCGTCGCCGGGGAACCCGACCCGTCACCGGACAGCAGCGAGG
>JBIQML010000026.1:0-17393 GCA_044463405.1 Nakamurella lactea
CGAAGTACGGGCCCCGCACGTTGGTCTGGAAGATGTCGGCGAAGGTCTCCGGCGGAACGGCGGCAGCGTCCTCCCGCGCTGCGCGGCCGGCGTTGTTGACCAGCACGTCGGGGGCCCCGAAGTGCACGGCGGACCGTCGCAGCAGGGTCCGGGCCTGCTCCGGCTGGGCGATGTCGCAGGATGTTGCCGCCGCGACGCCGCCCCGGTCGGTGATGGTCCGGACGGACTCGCGCAGCGATTCCTCGTTGCGGCCGGCGACCACCACCCGGGCGCCGGCGTCCGCGAGCGCGCAGGCGATGACGACGCCGATGCCCCGGCCGCCACCGGTGACCACCGCGATCCTGCCCGCGAGCAGGTCGGATCGACGGATCGCCGGCAGCGGCAGGGGTGCGCGGTTCGGTGCGGCGCCGGGCATCGGTGTCCCTACCTCGCCGCGGCTGCGGAGGGATATTGCGCGGCCAGGTCGAGGAGGCCCTCGATGCGCTCGTCGCCAAGGTCGCAGAGCACGGCGGTGTCCAGCCCGGCGTCGGCCAACCGGTCCAGACCCTGCGCGCAGTCGTCGAGATCGCCCGCGACGGCGAACGTGTCGATCACGTCGGGGTCCGCCAACTCGACGGCGGGGGAGCCGGCGCTCCATGCGTCGCGGAACCGCTGGGCGGTGGCGCTGCTCATGCCGGCAGTCCTGGTGATGTCGTGCGAGCCGTGGACGCCGAGGAAGTGGGCCAGTCGGGGGCGGATGGATTCCCGCGCCTGCATCGCGTCCTTGCCGCACGCCGTCAGGACGTAGGCGGCCATCGTCATCGAGGTGCCGCACTGCTCGCGTGCCCAGCGGACGTAGGAGGGCGCGGACAGGATCGACAGCAGCACCCCGTCGGCCACGTCCCGCGCCAGGCGCAACGAGCGCTTGCCCTTGGCGCCCAGATGGATCGGCGGCCGCGGCCGCAGCGGGGTGAAGGACAGCTCGGCGTCCACGGAGAAGTGCTCGCCGCTGGTCGTGACGTGCTCGCCGGCCAGCGCCGATCGGATGATCGACACGCTCTCCCGCATCGCGGACAACGGCGCCCGGAACGGGATGCCGCACTGCTGCTGGATCCACAGCTGATTGCTGGCACCGATGCCGAGGACGCCGCGTCCGCCCGCGATCTCGTCCAGCCCGGCGAATTCCATCGCGGTGACCATGGGGTGGCGGGTCCATGGGTTGACCACGCCGAGCCCGACCTGGACCGAACTGGTGGCGGAGGCCACCGCCGCGGCGATCACGAACGCGCCCCGTTCGAAGTAGTCCTCGGAGACCCAGACCTCGGCGATCCCGGCCTGCTCGGCGCGTTGCGCGATGTGCACCGCGTCCCGTGCGTCACGGGCGCCGGAGAGCATCAGGCCGAGCCTCATGGCATTCCCACCGGTGCGGTCGTCCGATATCGGCGCAGCGCCTCGTCGAGCGCGGCGAGGGTGGGTTCCGCGACGGGTGGTTCGGGCAGCCGCGCGGCCGTGGCCCCGACGTCCTTCAGCCCGGTGGAGGTGCCGATCACGACCACCCGGTCGCCAGGCCGGATCTCGCCGGACTCGGCGAGCTGCCGTGCTGCGAGGAGCGGAAGGACGCTGGAGGCCTCCAGGTACAGCCCGTTGGTGCGCGCCAGCTGGGCCTGCATGGCCATGATCTCCTCGTCGTCGCCGATGGCGACCGCCCGTCCTCCGGTGCTGCGGATGGCGTGCAGCCCCTGGTAGGTGCCGACCGACCCGGCGATGGAGAACGCCACCGACGGCTGCACCGGAACGGGCCCCGCGACGTCGCTTCCGTCATGCAACGCCGTGCTGTACGGCCCGAAGGGCTCGGCCGCCACCATTCTCGGCACGGCGGGAGTGACTCCCAGGCGGTGCAGGTCGTCGAAGCCCCGGGTGATGCCGGACAGCCCGTCGGCGTAGGCCGTGGGGACGATGACGACGTCCGGTGTCACGCCAAGCTCGTCGACGACCTCGTAGGCCAGGCTCTTGTAGCCCTCGATCCCGAACGGGTTGGAGCCGATCGGCGGGTTCACGAACCCCGACATCGGCACCCAACCGTGCTCGGCGACGACGGCGGCCATCACGGTCCAGCGCTGCTGCGGCTCGGCATAGGCGACCACCTGCGCGCCGTACACCTGCATCAGCGTTCGCATCGTCGCCGGCACCGAGGTGAGGGTGAGTGCCACGCACCGCAGCCCGGCGGCGGCGCAATAGGCGGCGACCGCCGCCCCGTGGTTGCCGGTGGTGGACACCACCGCGGTGTCCGCGCCGGAGGCCCTGGCCTTGGTGACCGCGACTGCGGCGAGCCGGTCCTTGTAGGACCAGGTCGGCCCGCGGGACTCGTCCTTGATCCATAGCCCCCGCAGGCCGAACTGCTCGCCGATCTCGGGCAGCGGCAGCAGCGGGCTGCGGCCCTCGCCGAGGCTGACCGGGACGTCGTCGGGCGCGAGCGGCAACAGCGGGCGATACCGGAACAACCCCGGCTCGGCCGGCTGCACCGGAAGGGGGCCGCCGTCCAGGTGGTAGACCGGCGCCAGGTTCGACGGCGCGCCGGCGTCTTGGCAGGCCGGGCAACCCGAGAACGCCTGGGCCTCAGGGTATTCCGCGCCGCACCGCACGCAGGCCAGGCGCCCGGTGTATCCCGTCACCGCCCGACCTCCTGCAGTGACCGGTCGAGGGTGGTGAACAGCTCGAATCCGTCCTGCGTCACCACTCCGGTGTCCTCCACCATCATCCCGCCCCATCCGATCTCGTAGTACGGCGTTTCCAGGCAGAAGACCATTCCTGGTTCCAGCACGGCGGTCTCGCCCGGTCGGACGACGGGATCCTCGTATACCGACAGGCCGATCGCGTGCCCGGCGTGGTGCCGCCGGTAGGGGGCCAGCCCGTGCTGCTCGACGGTGCGGACTGCCGTGTCGAACACCGCCTGGGCGGGCACCCCCGGTGCGGCGAGTTCGAGTTCGGCGTGCAGGCCGGCCAGCAGGGCATCGTAACGGGAGCGCTGCAGCGGTGACGGGCTTCCCAGGACCGCCGTGCGAGCGATGTCGGACCAATAACCCTCGACCTGGCAGCCCACGTCGAAGCGCAGCAGATCGCCCTCCCGGCAGGGGATGTCGCTCGGGAACGCGTCGGCCAGGGCCGAACGCAATCCGACCGTGGCCACCACGAAGCGGGGATCACCGCCGCCGGCGACCATCGCGCCCGCGACGGCGGACGCCAGGTCTCGCTCGGTGGCGCCGTCGGAGGCGGCGGCGATCCCCGCCCGGATGCCGTCCTCGGCGAGCTCGGCGGCGCGGCGCAACAGGTATTGCTCGACGGGCAGCTTGCTCGACCGTACCGTGCGCATCCAGTCGTCGGCCCGCGCGGCGTCGGCCAGGATGGTGCCCGCCGCCCGGTCGATCGTCGCTCGCGCCGACCCGGGCAGGTCGTCCAGCCCCTGCACGGCCAGCCGGGCGCCACCCAGCCCCTGCAGGGCGGCGGCCAGTGCGTCACCGATGCCGCCGTGCCGGTCGCTGAGGTCGCAGACCGGATCGTCGCCGGCGAAGTAGAACCGGCCGAACGGGACGATATCGTCGACGGCGATCCCGGAGTCCGCGGCCGGCCCGGCGTCGGACGCGGACGTGATCAGCACGGTCCTTTCGGTGGTGACCAATGCCGCGAGAAGGTGGCTGCGATGGATCTGTCCGGGCACGCTGCGGTAGCCGGTGGCGTAGTCGACGGCCTCGGCGCCGGTGAGCAGCAGCGCGTCGAACGGTGACTGCGCCAGATGCTCGCGCAGCCGGCCGGCGCGGGCGTCGCGCAGCGTGGCGCGGTCGATCTCGGGCGAGGCGGCTTGCGTGCTCACTTGCCGATCACCTCCTCGCCGAAGCGCAGGATCGCGTCCTCGGTCTCGGCGACGGTGTTCGCCGCGAACAGCAACCCGGCGAGCGTCGTCACCCCCGCCTGGCGGTACTCGTCGATGCGTGCCCGCACCTCGTCCACGGTTCCGATCAGGTTGCGATCGGCCAGCCCGCCGCTGGTCTGATCCTTCAGGGTGGAGGCCGACAGCGAGGCCATGTGCTGGTGTAGTTGCGAGCGCCCGAAGGTGTCCAGCGCGTCGTCGTGGTTGTCGCCGATCGCGACGCCGAGTTGCACTGCGACGTCGAAGTGCTCCGGCAGCTCACGCCCGGCGTCCTCGGCCGTCCGGCGGATCTCGGCGATCCCGGATGCCACCTCCTCGGGCGTCAGGCACGCCGGCAGCCAGCCGGTGGCGTGTACTGCGGCCCGCTGCCGGCTGCCGGGCGAGTTGCCGCCGGACAGCACAGGGAACGGGTCCTGCACCGGCTTGGGGTACGACTCGACGTCCCGGAAGGACACCCATGTCCCGTCGAACGAGGCGCGCCGCTCGGTGAACAGCAACTGCAGCGCCGCCAGGCACTCCTCGGCGTGCTGGCCGCGGTTGAGCGGAACGTCGGGCCACAGCGACTCGAACTCCTCTCGGTAGGCACCGATGCCGACGCCCATGATCACCCGGCCGTGGGACAGATGGTCCAGTGTTGCCGCCTGCTTGGCGAGCACGGCGGGATGCCGGAAGGGCAGCACGGTGATGCAGGTCGCCAGGCCGATGCAGGTGGTCCGGGCAGCCACGTTGGCCAGGTAGAGCCACGGGTCGAAGAACCGGGGCGGGTCGGCGAACTCCTCGCGTACGTAGGCCTGGGTGTTCATGTGGTCGTTGCCCCACACCGAGTCGAAGCCTGCGCGCTCGGCGGTGACGGCGAGCCCCACCGCCTGGTCCACGTCGGCGTAGGGGACCGGGTACATCATTCCCTCGGTGCCGGTCGGCACGCCAAGGCCATAGCGCATCGATGCCCTCCTTGTGTCTTTCACATATTGACTGCTCGTGCTTGGATCAGCCATATGGATTCCCAGCAAGCTCGTCAACGCCAGGTTGTGACGTTGACACAAGTCCTGGATCTCTTGGAGGATCGGCTGCCGGACATCGCCGAGGAGGTCTTCACCCAGGTGTGGGGCATCCCCGGATACGACGACGAGCACCTGCCGTCCTCCGACCTGACCGGCTATGTGAAGCCGAACCTGGCCGCGATCGTGCACAGCCTGCGGACCGGATCCGCTCCGGTGCCCGACGCGTCGAAGGCGGCCCGAGAGATCGGCGAAGCCCGGGCCCTGCAGGGCGTGCCGATCGATGCGGTCATCCAGTCCTGGTCCACCGCCGAACGCGTGCTTCGCGATCGCCTGCTGGGCGCTGGTTCCGGGCTGGCCGTGGCCGACCTGCATGACTGCATCCGGCGGCTGGCCGCACTGTTCGTCGTGTTGACCCGGGAGTCCATCGACGGCTACCGCAGGACCCAGGACGAGGTGACGGCGCACTACGACAGGTTGACCACCGACCTGCTGGCCAGGCTCACCGGCGAGCAGCCCGCGGACCCCGACGAGATCCGCAGGCGGGCGCGCTCCATCGGCGTCGAACCGTCGACCACCTACGCGGCCATCGCGATCGCGGTGCAGTCTCAGCAGGGAGCGCCCGAGGCCGGCACCTACCTGAGGATCCAGCGGCACCTGCTGGGCACGGTCGGCGCCAGGGTGTCCGGCCGGGTGCTGGTGGGCACGATCGACGAGTTCCCGCTGCTGTTGGTGCCGAAGTCCGACAGCGCAGATGGCCTCGACACGCAGGTGCGTTACGCGCTGGACCGGCTGCCCGGACCCGAATCGGCGATCATCGGCATCAGCGCGGACGTAGCCGACCTGCCCTCGTCAGGATCGGTATGCCAGCAGGCCCGCGAAGCCCTGGAAGTCGGGCGCCGGCTGCACCGTGACGGACCGGTGATCAGGTTCGGCGACGTGGCGGCCGACGTGCTGCTGCTGCGCAACCCCGACATCGCCCGGCTGCTCGCCGCCCGGCTGGCCCCGCTGCGGCATCGACCCGAACTGATCGAGACCCTGCGCACGTACCTGTCAACCGGGCTGTCCGCCAGGGAGACGGCGCGACGGATGTTCGTGCACGCCAACACCGTTCCGTACCGGCTGAAGCTGATCGAGCAGGCGCTCGGCTGCAGCCTGGCGTCGGCGGCGGAGCCGGGTCTCGCGCTGGGCCTGCGGACCCTCGCGCTGGCGGGTGAGCGCTGATGCTCGCCGGCTGGTGTTCGCCAGTCGCACCGGGCACGATCACCTCCTTGCCCGCTCGCCACGTCATAGACCGGTACGGATCGGCGACTGGTCAACCCGACATCCTTAACGTTGAACTCGGTGGGGCTCAGGCGTTGCTGCGCGTGCGGGTTATCGGGCGGGAACTCCGTCTGGAGATGCGGTCACCGCGGTGGCGCGATTGGAGCGGCGCCGCGCCAGCACAGCGAGGAATCCGCCCACGAAGGTATCGCCCAGGCCAACCGTGGTCGGCTCGTGGACCTGCACGTCGAAACCGGCCCGGCAGCACACCAGGTCCCCGATGCGCTCCGCAAGTTCCGCCGCAAACACGAGGGCCTGCGGGTGCCGGGGTAGGGCACTGGTCTGGGCGAGATCGGGCTGCGAGAAGTCGTCGCCACGGCGGAAACGGGTCGTGGCCGCGGTCATTCCCTCATCGAGAGCATCCGCCAGTCTCGACGCGCGTGGGCCAAGCGCCGCGGACCAGAATGCGGTGTGCAGCACCAGGGTCCGGGCCGGGATCAGCGTGCGCAAATCGATCATCGCGGCATGGACGTCCGCTGGCGAGTAGATGTCCACCCGACGCCCTAGGTGGGCCTGAAGTTCGTCCTCGTTGAGGCCGTAGATATCGATGGCGTCGAGGAGCGCATCGCGGACCCGCCGGTTGTGCGCGGGCCGGTGAAAGGGCGCGTCTTCGTAGTAGACGACTGCATCGGTGGGTAGCTGCTGAAGGTGCCTCCGCGTCGTGCTGAGCCTCTCCGCAAGGATCGTATCGTCGATGATCGCGTTGAAACCGGACAACAAGAAGACCTCACACTTGCTGAGTAGCGGGCCCAAACCCGTGCTGATGCGCAACTGCTCGTTCGCCGGATCATTGACATAGATGAGCCGATTAGCGTGCGGTGCCCGTATCTCGGCATCCGGCAGGCGGACAGGCCGGCTGCCGTACTGCACGATCAGATGCGGGAACACCGCGTCCGGATATCCGCTGCAGAGGTAGTCGACGTCGTCCGGGAGCAGCGAGCGGAAGTGCTCGTTGAAGCACACCAGGTGCAGCGTGCTCGGCACCTTTAGGCGAGACATAGCCAGCCCGGCACGCACTGAGGTGCCTCCCAATGTGACGACCTTGTCGAACCGGTCGGAGAACGCCGTGATGAGGTCCAGAGATTCGACCCGATATTCGCCGCCGGAACCGTCGCGCATGTGGCTCAGAATCGATATCACCAGGTCACGTTCGGACGCGATGGTGGGCGGCTGCACCAAGTCTGTGGACGAGATGCCGTGCGTCCGCGCGCAATCCTCCAGCTGGTTGGGAGACAACCTGAGCTCGAAGTCGACGCAGCCGCCCAGCCCGAGTACCACATGCGGCGCCGTGATCAATACAGTGCCGCCTTCCCGCCGGCTTCGAACAGTTCGATCTTGTGGGCCGCTACCTCCGCCATCGCCGCCACGCACTCGGGCTGGATCGACAAGGGCTCGCGCAGGGTGGTGTCCGCCAGTACCTCACGCATCTTGTCGTGATACGCGACCTTGATGTCGCTGGAGATATTGATCTTGTTGATTCCGAGTTTGACGGCCTGTGCGACCTCGCCGTCTGGATTGTTCGACCCTCCATGCAACACCAGTGGGATCCCGAGCGTGCTCTTGATCTGTTCCAACAGGTCGAGCTTCAGTTCGGGCTTGAGGTGTGGCGGATACAGTCCGTGGTAGGTGCCGATGGCCACTGCAAGGCTGTCCACCCCCGACTCCGCCACGAATGTCGCCGCATCGTCGGGGTTGGTGTAGATGATCGCGGCGCTACCCTCCTCGGCCTCGCCGTCGGTCGCCCCGATCGTGCCCAATTCGCCCTCCACGGACAGGCCCACCGCATGTGCTGCTTCGGCAACCCGCTTGGAGACGGCGATATTCTGCTCGAAGGGCAGCATGGATCCGTCGATCATCACCGACGTGAAGCCGCTCTGTATCGCGGTGAGCGCCTCCTCGAAGCTGGCACCGTGATCCCAATGTATCGCGACTGGCACGGTCGAGCGATGTGCTCGTGCGATCACACCGGCTAGGAAGTCGGTGCCGATGTGGCGCACCTCGTTCGGGTGGATGGCAACGATGAGCGGCGCCTGCTTCCGTTCGCTGATGTCGATGATCCCGGTGAACATCGCCCAGTCGCTGATGTTGAACGCTGGAACCGCGAAGTTGTGCTCGTTCGCGACGTCCAGGATGGTCTTGCCTGTTGTTAGCACGTGAGACTCCTCAAGGGTGAGCTTGCTCGTTACGTGGTCGAATGGGTGCAGTGCAGGTTCGTCTAGGCCTTGACCGCCCCCGACGTCAGGCCGCCGACAAACCTCCGCTGGAAGAGCAGGAACAGCAGCAGCACAGGGATCGAACCGAGGATGCTCATCGCCATCATCTGGTTCCACTCGTACGAGTGTTGACCCATCAGTAGTTGGATGCCGATCGGTACGGTGCGCATGTCGTCCGTCCGTGTCAGCGTGAGTGCGAACAGGTACTCGTTCCACGAGATCATGAAGGTGTACACGCCGACGGCGACCATGCCGGGGACCGATATCGGAACCAGAATGCGCCACAGCGCTGTCCACGCAGTCGCACCGTCGACCTTGACGGACTCGTCAAGTTCGCGCGGCAAGGTGTTGAAATACGCCGTCATCATGATGATCGCATACGGCAGGGTGAACACCATGTGCGTCAGGATCAGGCCGGCATAGGTGTTGTAGAGCCCAAGCGCAACCACGAGGCCGAAGTACGGGATGACGAGGGTGATCGGTGGTACTGCCTGCACGCTGACGATGATGATGTTGATGACGCTCTTGCCTGGGAAATTGAAACGGCTGAATGCGTACGACGCCAGGATGGCCACCAATAGCGTCAGCGCCGTCACCGCCAATGCGACGACGTAGCTGTTGAGGAAGAATCTGAGCTTGCTGGGATCGGTCAGAATGGCCGTGTACGCGTCGAGCGAGAAACCCCTTGTGATCAGCTTGGGGGGAACCGCGAAGACCTCGCCGTTCGCTTTGAAGGATGTGGCGAGCATCCAGAGCACTGGGAAGCCGGCGAATAGGGCGCCTATGCTGAGCCCGACTATCAGTCCCGCCTTCTTCAACGTTCGGGACGTGGACCGTCCTGTCATACCGCTCACCTCGCCGCCCGCTGTTGGTGCCGGACGTAGAAGAAGGCCAGGATCAACGTCAGCAGCAGAACGATGACGGCGCTGGCGGAAGCGGTGGCGAACTCATAGCTGCTGAACGCCTGCTTGTAGGTGTACGTGGACAGCACCTCGGTGGACATCAACGGACCGCCGCCGGTCGTCATCCAGATCAATGCGAACTGTTGTGAGGTCCAGATCAGGTCGAGGACGCCCATGCTGATCAGCACCGGCTTCAGCTGCGGGATCGTGACATACCAGAACTGGTGGAGCGAGCCCGCCCCGTCCACCGCTGCTGCCTCGTAAAGGTCCGAGGAGATCCCTTGCAGCCCAGCTAAGATACTGATCATGAAGAACGGATAGCCCGACCAGATGTTGATGAACGTTAGTGACCACAGCGCGGTATTCGGGCTTCCCAGCCAGTCCACCTGGCTCCTGATCAGGCCGATCGTCTGCAGTATGTAGTTCACCACACCATACGGATCCAGCATCAATCGCCAGACAACAGCAACGACGGCGATGGTGAAGAGCCAGGGCAGGATATAGATGATCCGGAACAGTCCGCGCGCCAGCGGACCCAGCAATCTGGAGTTGAGCATCATGGCGAAGGCGAGCCCGAGGATAAGATGCACGACCATGCTCAGCACGATGAAGATCAGCGTGTTCTTCAGCGCCATCAGGAAGTCTGGGTCAGTCAGGATCTGCGCGTAGTTGGCCAGACCGACGAACACGGGGTTTTGCGAAACAATGACGTTGTCTTTGAAGGAGTAGCTGATCACCATGACGATGGGAATCACCATGAGACCGACGATCAGCAATACCGTCGGTGACAGGTAACCGTACGGAATCAGCCGACGCAGGATCCGGCGGCTCCGGCGGCCGCCACTTGCGCCCGCGCTGCGTTCGTCCGTTGCCAGCGATGGCGTCTGGCGGCCGGAACTCAGTGATGTGGCTCTCATCGCATGTCCCCCGGACCGTGGTTCGACAGACAGTCAGCCGAGGACTTTGGTCCAGTCCTGCTGGGTGGTGTCAAGGGCATCGTCAATGCTCGCCTTGCCGGCAAGTACTGCCTGCATCTGCTCGACCATGGAGCGCATCAGGTCCTCGGACTTCGGAAGGCCGACGAATTCGTTAGCAGGGTAACCGGCCTGGTAGATGTCGAACGCCGTCTTGAACAGGGGGTCGCTGTCGCTGAAGTCAGGCTTGGCAGTCTTATTTCCAGGAAACCCGTTGGCAAGAGTACTCAGCTGCGCGTTGACCTTCTCGCTCATCAGGTACTGGACGAGCTTGAACGCTTCGGCCTTGTGCTGGGAGGATTCCGCAACTCCGATACCCCAAGACGCGTAGGGGATGCCACGCTTGCCAGAGTATCCGTCCTCGGCCGGGATGGCTGCGACCGTGAATTTCAGGTCCGGATTGTTCTCCTTGATCAGGTTGATGTGCGCCAACGAGTCGATCACCATACCGACCTGGCCGTTGGTGAACTTCTCGACCTTGTCCTGTTCCTTCATCGTGAGATATCCGGGCGCGATGACATTGTCATCACCAAGGGTCTTGATGAAGTCGAAGACTCCGTGCACGGCGTCGCTCTGAACGTCCGGCTTCCCGTCCTTTGTCAGCATGCTTCCTCCTGACGCCCACACCCAGGACATGATGTCGTTCTGCGCGCCATTCGGGACGGCCGTGTCCAGTGGTAGAGCCCAGCCGGAGACGTTGCCGCCGAGCGCGGTGATCTTCTTGGCGGCATCGATGAACTCGGCCCGGGTGCTGGGAACCTCGGGGACGCCGGCCTTGTCCAGCAGATCTTGATTGACGAATAGCGGATACACAAAGTTGACCACTGGAATCATGTACGTCTTGCCGTCCACCTGGACCTGGCTGGCCAGTTGGCTGGGATCGTATCCCGCCGACTTCATCAAGGCCGTGAGGTCGGTGATGGCCCCCTGCTTGGCGAAGTCGTTGACCCATGCTCCGTCCAGGCCGACGACGTCCGGCAATGTCTGTGAAGCGGCCCCGGAGACCAGCTGCTGTTTGGTTGAGGCGTAGGGCGCGCTGAGGAGCTTGACCTTGATCCCGGCGTTCTCCGACTCGAAGTCAGAAATGATCTTCGCGAAAGAGCCCTTGGGCAGCTCGGGCTCCCACCACTGCGCGAACTCCAGGGTGACCGACCCACCACCTCCGCCAGCGGACATGCCGGAGGTACCGGCCGAACCTGCGGCCGAACCGCCGGACGACCCGCATGCGGCAGATCCGAATCCGAGCGCCGCCACCGCAATGACGGCGAGCGCGCGCAACCGTCGTCGCGACCCCGTGCCGTGTGACCTCATCTTCAACTCCCTCGCTTCAGGGCTGTGCCGCTATTTGCGGTGTGGCGCGACGATAGCAAGCATAGAACGGCATAAGCAAGGGCAACTAGTGCAGAATACTGCAGACCATCATTGCGACCGGGCAGTGCCTGGGAGGTACGTTGCGCCAACCCGGGCATGGTCACTGGCTCTGAAGGTGACAATTGGGACGCTAACGCGCGTGGCGGCGTAGGGTTGCAGCTATCTGCTGTTCTATGCCGGCTCACCGAGTTGGTCACGGCGGGGAGGATGTAGCTTCGTGAATTCCGACGGTGATGCCCGAACCCGTACGTTGCCGGCTGGGCGGAAGGCGCAACTGGCCGCGTTCGTGGCTGAGGCCGGGCAGGTCACGGTGAGCGCCTTGTCGGAACGGTTCGGCGTGTCGATCGACACCATCCGACGGGACCTCGACCAGTTGAGCGAAGAGGGCATTCTCGTTCGCACGTACGGCGGTGCGGTCAGCCCGTCGACCGTCTCACGCCCGGACCGGGCGGTCGATGTCCGCATGAACATCCAGGCGAAGGAGAAGGAAGCGATCGCGACCGTCGCTGCGACCCTCGTCGAGAACAGTTCGTCGGTCATGATCAACGGTGGCACGACGGCGCTTGCGCTCGCACGCGCGCTCCATCACCACCGCGACCTCACTGTCGCGACCAATAACCTGCTGATCGCCCCTGCGATGCCGTCGACCGCGATCCGAGAGCTGTACGTCTTGGGTGGTGCCGTTCGATCGCTCACCATGGCGACGATCGGACCGGTGACCCTTCGCACGGCGAATGGCGCCGACCTGGATATCAGCTGCGACCTGGGTTTCATTGGAATCGGGGCGCTGTCGGTGGCTGCTGGGTACACCACCAGCAACGTTGCTGAGGCCGCCATGATGAGAGAGATGATCGGCAGATCGAGCCGAGTGGCGATCCTCGCAGACTCGTCCAAGTTCGATCGTCGTCTGTTCGCTCAGGTCGCGGAGTTGGCCGCTGCTGACTACCTGATCACCGACGCAGCACCCTCGGGCGAGTTGCGAGACGCGCTGCAGCGGGCCGGCGTCGAGATCCTGACACCCGGGGCTCGCTGACCCCCCGGTTGCCTCGCATTCCCATTGCCGCCAGACCTCACCACCTCACGGATGGCGGAAGGCGCGGCCTGTCGTGTTCCTCCCCGCCCGATGGGTCACGCCACCCTGCGGAACCGGTAACTCCCGGTGATGTGCCTTCCCCAGCGCGTCCAGGGGTGCTCGGCGTCGAGCAGCCCGTCGAAGACCCGCCGCGGTACGTCCAGGTAGTCGTACCGGCCGCCGGTGCGGAAGCAGACCCGCAGCACCCGGGTGGCCTCGTCGTATCCGACCTGCTCGAGCGCCTGCGAGTGGGGTAGTGGATGCATCCGCACGTCCGGGAGGTACCCGGGACGCCCTCCAACGATCCTCCCGCGGGCGCGGGAGAGCTATCGAGCGGCGCCCCGGTCTGTCCCGTCGGCCTGTGCGCCCTGCCGCGGATCGGTCGTGCCCCGCGGCCGCCGGTCCGACGCCGTCATGGGCGTGCGCGACCCGGGCGCCGCTCTCTCCGGACCGCCACCGCGCAGCGAACTGTTCTCGGACTGGAGCCGGCGGTTCTGCAACTCCAGTTCCGCGTTGGCGTCCTGCAGGTCCATCACCATCCGGGCACCCGCCAGGTTGAGACCTGCCTCCAGCAGCGTGCCGATGCGTGACAGCCGGTCCAGGTCGTCTGCGCTGTACCGGCGGGTGCCACCCTCGGTACGAGCGGGTTCGAGCAGGCCGCGGGACTCGTACAGTCGCAAGGTCTGCACCCCCAGCCCGGTCAGCTCGGCCGCGACCGAGATGCCGTACACGCCATGGCCGCTGTCCGGCGGCAGCACGCTCACGCGGTCGTCCCTTCCACGTCAATTTCTCCTTCCGGATGGTTGCAAGAGCATGCTACGTGAGCTATAACGAATCTACAGCGCATGCTGTAGATCGCACGAGGCGATCCGCAGTCCTGGCATCAATCGAATATCTGGAGGTGGAGACGATGCTGATGCGCACCGACCCGTTCCGCGAACTGGATCGGCTGGCCCAGCAGGTGTTCGGATCTGACGGCACGCTCGCCCGCCCGGCGGCGATGCCGATGGACGCCTGGCGAGACGGCGACACGTTCCACGTGGAGTTCGACCTGCCCGGCATCGATCCCGGCTCGATCGACCTGGACGTCGAGCGCAATGTGGTCACCGTCAAGGCCGAACGTCCCCCGCGGGACGAGAACGTCGAGATGATCTCCGCCGAGCGTCCCCGTGGGATGTTCAGCCGGCAGCTCATCCTGGGCGAGAACCTCGACACCGACAACATCACCGCCAGCTACGACTCCGGCGTGCTGACCTTGCTGATACCGGTGGCCGAGCAGGCCAAGCCCCGCAAGATCGCCATCACCAGCAAGGGCGAGGACCGGCAGGCCATCAACGCCTAACCGGCCGGACCGGTGGTCACCATGCTCGCCATCATCGAGGAAGCCGACCGGTTGGCATCGCCCACCAGGGCGGAACCGCTGGTGCTGCCGGACATCGGTGATTCGCAGGTGCGGGCGGAGTTCGACGCCATCATTGAGGCCGAGTGGCCCGCACCGCCGAAGCCGGTGCCGCCCTGCGCCATCGGATGCCTTCCCCGGCCGCAATGTCCCACGCCGGACGGTCGCCCCCAGCGCCCAGCGACCGGCCCGGACCGTGCACCCGCGCACGCCGGCGGCAGGCAACGGGGGCCGCCGGAGGGCGACAACGCTCGGAGACCGATCAACGACCAGGAGGTGACGGCTATCGCGTAGCGTGACGAGGATTCCACAGCCGGTTTCGGGGCGTGTCCCGCCCGCGCCTTTCTTCCCATGCCAGCGTGCCGATGCCGTCGCATCGCACAGCGCCCGAACGGCGCGTCCACATCGATGCGGACCGGGCACGTCCGACCGGCAGATCAGGGTGTCCCGGTCGTCCCTCGGCCGGGACACCCTGCGTTACATCAGCTTTCGACCACTGGACGGCACGAGCATGAGGCAGCGCGACCTGTACGCGACCCTGGGGATCGGTCGCACGGCATCCCAGGCCGACATCACGCATGCGTACCGCGTGATGCTGCGCCGGTACCACCCCGACACCCGTCCGGCGGGAGACCCGGCAGAGCAGACCCGGTCCGATATCGTGCTGTCCGATGTGATCGCCGCGTACGCCGTGCTCGGAGACGAGCGCCGGCGCGCCGCCTACGACCGCGACGTCGGCAGTCGCCCGCAAATGCGGCCGGAGCGTTCGCGCACCGCGGCGCGCGCGGCGGCGGCACCGCCGATCGTGGCCGGGCCGGTCGTCTGGCGGCCGATCCGGCGACGCGGCGGCACGGGCGGAGCATGAGACGCCTCCCCGCGGCGCAGCGGAGGCAACAGGCAAGCGGGAGGTCCGCACGCACGGCGCCTCGCCCAGCACCGAGCGGTCCAGCAGTCACCCCGCCATGCCGCGGGACCGCTAATCGTTCTCGGTCAGCACGTCCTCCAACACGCCGCGCAGGTACCGGGCGTTGCCCGCCGACACGCTCAGCCCGTCACCGCCGTAGTTCTCGCACAGCAGCGCCCCGCGGAAGCCGTGGGCGATCGCGAACCGCACGGCCTTGCGGTAGTCGATCAGCCCGGCCTCCGGCGCGCACGGCGTCGACAGGTAGATGCCCCTGCCGGGATCCTCGGCCCTGGCGTAGTTCTTCACGTGCCAGTAGTTGGCGTGCGGCAGCATCTTCACCGCCATCGCCTCCCATGGCTCGATGGGCCCGGGCTGCCGGATCAGGTTGCCCAGGTCGGGGTTCAGGCCCACCCCGTCCATCCCGACGTCACCGATGAAGGCGACCGCGTGGTCGCTGTCGCCCAAGAAGGTGCCCTCGTACGCCTCGATGGACAGCGCCACCCCCACCTCGCCGGCGTGCCGTCCGAGCTCCCGGAACCGTCGGACGGCCAGTGACCACAGCTCCGGGTCCGGCGCGACCGTATGGCCGGGCACCGTCCAGAACCACGGCACCGCCGCCTGTTCCGGCCGCAGCGGTTCGTGCAGCCCCAGGCACACCAGCGGAGCGCCCACGGCCGCGGCGGCGTCGATCGCCCGGTGCGTCGCCGCCATGTTCTGCTCCCCGTCGGTGACGGAGACGATGCTGCGCCGCACCACCGATGCCGCGCAGATCCCCAGGCCGACCTCCGCCAGCACGTCGACCAGCGCCCGGCGCTCCGCGTCGCCCATGTCGCCCAGAGGCAGCCAGGCGCTGGGGATCTCCACCTGGTCGAAGCCCGCGCGGGCGATCCGTCGCAGCTGGCGGCACCAGTACTCGGGCCCGGCCTCGCGGACGCCGATGCCGCCCGGCGCCACCGGCGGGAACTGCAGCATCGCCGCGCCGATCGGCCAGCGCCGCGCGTCCAGGCCGGTGCCGGCCGGGACCGTGGCCTCGTCCAGCGTGGCCAGCGCCCGCACCCGGTCGATGTCCACGGGCGGGACCGGCAATTCGCGCTCACTCGCGGAAGGCGCGTCCCTCCCCGGTACCGGCGAGGTCGTCGTCACCGTCGCTCTCCTCTCACAGGAAGTACCGCAGCCACAGATAGGGGATGCACAGCGCGATCATCACGGCGGTGACGACCAGCCCGTACCTGGTGAACTGCCAGAACGAGATCTCGTGCCCGTGTCGCTTGGCGATGCCGAGCATCACCACGTTCGCGCTGGCGCCGATGGCCGTGGCGTTGCCGCCGAGCGCCGCGCCCATGGCCAGCGCCCACCACAACGGCTGCGCCGCAGGCCCTCCCGCGCTGACCAGGTGGTCTGTCATCGGCGCGAGCGTGGCCACGTAGGGGATGTTGTCCACGATGCCGGAGATCACCCCGGAGCCGACCAGCAGCAGCGTCGACCCGCCGAAGAAGTTCTCGCCCATCAGCGACGTCGCGCCGCGCCCGATGGCGGCGATCACGCCGACGTTCACCAGCGAGCCGATCATGATGAACAGCCCGGCGAAGAACAGCAGCGTCTCCCACTCCACCTCGGCGAACACCTTGCCGCGTTCCAGCTTCGTCAGTAACAGCAGCAACCCGGCGCCCATCAGCGCCACCACGGAGGGTTCGAATCCGGTCAGCGGGCCGGTGACGAAGCCGAGCAGCACGATGCCGACGACGGTCAGCGAGGTGGTCAGTAGCCGCCGGTCGGTGATGGTTCCGGCGGTGCTGAGTTGC
Source organism: Nakamurella lactea (assembly GCA_044463405.1). Taxonomy (GTDB): domain Bacteria; phylum Actinomycetota; class Actinomycetes; order Mycobacteriales; family Nakamurellaceae; genus Nakamurella; species Nakamurella lactea_B. Next base: position 16,863 of record JBIQML010000026.1, read on the forward strand.
CGGGTGCCCTCCATCTGTGGCCGGTCGTGCAGAGCCCGGTGGAACAGCAGCCGGATCAGCAGCAGGAACGCGATCATCAGCACCACCGTGATCGGCAGCAGGTTCACGATGAAGTCGTTGAAGCTCAGGCCGGCCCGGCTGGCGATGATCACGTTCGGCGGGTCGCCGATCAGGGTGGCGGTGCCGCCGATATTGCTGGCCATCACCTCCGAGATCAGGAACGGCGCCACCGGCGCCTTCAGCCGGTCGCAGGTGGACAGCGTGACCGGAACGATGAGCAGGATCGTGGTGACGTTGTCCAGCAGCGCGGAGATCACGGCGGTGACGACCACCAAAAGCGCCAGCACCCGGAAGGTGTGGCCGCGACCGGCCTTGATCGCCCAGATGGCCAGGAACTCGAACAGCCCGCAGTGCCGGACCACGCCGACGATCATCATCATGCCCAGCAGCAGGAAGATGACGTTCCAGTCGACGCCGCTGTTCTTGGAGAAGAACACCGTCTCGCCGGTGGTGGCGCCGATCAGCACCATG